>JAYRWN010000001.1:0-47439 GCA_041917975.1 Saprospiraceae bacterium
GGCTAAAGCCATGTGGATTGCGTTATCTTGGACACTAGCTACCGCTGGAATGGCCATCAGCTCCATCGATCATGTGGATTGGAAACTGCTTGTCTCCAGGTTCTGCTGGGTGTTTGGCCTGACGTTACTATTTGATTATCGGGACCGGGCGATAGATGCACAACATGGCATCAAGACCTGGGGTAATCAAATGAATCTTGCACAACTAAAAAAGATCACAGCAGGACTTTATATTCTGGCTATACTCCTTGAACTTTCCCGTTCTTCCCCTCCCAGCTTAAACTCCTGGCCTGTTATTCTTGGGCTGATAATTGCACAAGGTCTGATCTGGATTAAATTAAAACCCAATGTATCCTTTTATTTTTATACGGTGCTGTTGGATTCAACGCTGATTTGGCCTGCTCTTTTGAGTTTTCTATGGGCTTTAGTTTAATATTTAATAATTGTAAACGTGGTCCGACGGTTTTGCTGATGTTCATCCTCTGTACATTGCTCACATTGGCATCGATTGACCAGTTGGCTTTCGCCCAGGCCTTGAGCCGTTAAACGGTTTGCATTTATTCCGGCGCTAATCAAATAATCCACGGCAGATTGTGCCCTTTTTTGGGACAAATCCAAATTGTACTCATCGGTCCCACGACAGTCGGTATGAGAACTCAAAGCAATATTCAATGCTGGGTTGTCTTTCAGTAATTTGATCAATCGATTTAAAGAAGGTCGGGCGTCATCTCTAATAAACCATTCGTTGTAGTCATAATAGATATCACTGAGATTGATTTCTTTACCGGCAAATAATTTATCCAATAAGATCTCCCGGTTAATCGTTCGGGTTAGTTGAGAAGAGTCCGGGGCTGGTGCAGCAACTTCCAGGGTATTGCTTAGGTAGCCTGAAAAAGTAGCACTTATAGAATAATTGGTATTAAATTCTATGGGAATTAATAATAAGCCATCGGCATTCGTGCGATAGTTTTTGCGGTTGACTGTCATTGGTGCATTCGCTAAGGGACGATTACCTAGTATTTTTGAATTAGGATCTTGCTCATCTTCGCGTTGAGGCGTTAGCACCCGTATAGCTAAAAAAAGACTCAGCTCTATGGGTTTAGGTTGGGAAGAGACTACACTTGAATCAACAGGTCTTATTACATCCACTTGTTTAAATCGGTATAAGTCATAGCGTCCCGCCCCACCCGGGCGGGAAGATGTAAAATACCCGTGAAAAACTTCGCCGGTGTTTAAAACATTAGAACGGTCCACAATAAAACCAAAATCATCCGCTCCACTGTTGATGGGATGTTTCATATTCAATGGCGGTGCCCAACTTCCGTCATTCATAACCCAGGACTTGTAGATATCCAAACCTCCCATGCCGCCGATCTGATCCGAAGAAAAATACAATGTGTCCTGGTCCATAAATGGAAATTTTTCATTGGACTCTGTGTTAATCCGCCGTCCTAAATTAAGAGGAGGTATCCAGTTACCGGTTGGTTCCAATCTGGTGTAATAAAGATCAAATTGACCAATGGCGCCGGTGATGGCTGCGTCTGAAGCGAAAATAAGTATAGAATCACTACCTCCTAAAGCCGGATGTTGGTAATTAAATCCTGGCAAGACAAAAGGCAAGAGGATAGGATCTGACCAATCGTTGTAGGTCCGGTAACTAACATAAAGTTTGCACTTACCATCCTCATCATTTTCCCCGGTACAACGGGTAAAATACATGGTTTGAAAATCCGATGAAAAGGTTACAGTTCCCTCATTTGCAGTTGTATTTAACTTGGGTGAAAAATTCTCCGGATGTTCATCACCAGGAAAGCCCACAAATAAATCCATGAAGTCCGCTCCGGTCCAATGATAAGTTTTTTCGCCTCGACTGACAATCTGGTCGGAAGCAAAGACAAGTTGACCATTCACATATAGTGCAGGACTAAACTCGGCTGAAGGAGTATTAAGTGGCAGGTTTTCTACTTTAAATTCTTGAGGCATCCTAAGCCAATCCAAAGCCCTCTGGCAAGATAAAATGTCCCTTTTCAAGGAATCCCTGGTTGGATTTTGATCTAATAGTGCCTCATATATCCCAATGGCTTGATCATATCGTTGTAAATTTTTGAGCGTAAGTGCAAATTTAAGTAAAGCCTCATCCCCATAGCCGAGGTCGTAAGCTGTTCTTAACCATTTACTGGCCTGGACCTGATCATCCAGTTCTAAGAAACACAAGCCCAATCGATAAGCTTTTTCAGCTTGGATATCCCTGGACGGAGCACGATTATACTCATCGTGGTACAACAAAATGGCTTGAGCATAGTGTTTATATGCCACGGCCATATCTCCTGATTTAATTTTCTGGGTAAAACTGCAAGCCATGCCCAAAATGAGCGTAAAACAAAATGCACCTCCTATCAGAAAATTTTTAGACATAGAGTTAAAACGCAAATAAGCTGAGGATTGATTTCTCAAGGTATCAAAAAAGGTCGGCCTAAAATAAAAAACCTCCGCAAGAAGCATCTTACGGAGGCTAACAAATGTCTTAATCTTATTTATTTTATTTTAGCGGCTTTAGAAAAATGAGCTTCTTTATTCATTTTCTTAGCCGTAAAATCTTTAGTCAAATCATACATCAAAGGTGATGCAACGAATACAGATGAATAAGTACCCGCCAGGATACCGGTCAACAGTGCAAAAGCAAAGCCTTTGATACTTGGACCACCCAAAACAAACAAAAATAACACCACTAATAAAGTAGTACCCGAAGTAATTAATGTGCGGCTTAAGGTTGAGTTAATGGCGCCATTTATGGTATCGTAAGGGGACTTATGCGTATAGGTATTAATGTACTCACGGATACGGTCGTAAACAACCACAGTGTCGTTAATAGAATAACCGATGATTGTAAGAATGGCCGCAATGAATGCCTGATCCACTTCCAAAGAAAATGGCACCAATCCCTTAAGCAACGAAAAGATGGAGACGGTGATGAAGGCATCATGCACTGTGGCAACCACTGCTCCAAAACTGAACTGCCACTTATTAAAACGAATTAGCAGGTAAACGAAAATCAATACCAAAGCTAACATAGACGTAATAAACGCACTGTTTTGAATATCATCCGCGATGGTTGGACCAACTTTACTATAACTGGTCACATGAGTGCCTACAAAATCAGGGGCGAGGAAGGCATTTTTGTCTAAATTACCTCCCATCAGGGTGTTTATCCCTTCAAATAGTTTCGCCGAGACTTGCTCCTGGGCTTCCACGCTGGATTCGTTAATCAAATAATCAGTTGTAATGTTATATGTGTTGTACGTACTAACTTCTTTGACGATGGGTGATTTTTCAAATACCGACGTTAAGGCATCACGAATCTGTTGAGCGTTAACTGGTGCATTTGCATCGAATTGCACATTATAGGAATACCCTCCGCGGAAGTCGACACCCAAATCAAATCCACGTGTAAAAATGGAGATCAAACCAGCCAAGGTCAAAATAATAGAGAATGTATACGTGTATTTTCTAAGTCTTAGCCAGTCAATGGTAACATTTTTAAACAAATTCTTGGTTGGTGGAATCCAGAATGTGATCTCACGACCTTTGCCGATCCACCACTCAATAACCATGCGCGAAACTAACACAGCTGTGAATAAACTGGACAAAACACCAACGGACAAAACCACCGCAAAACCCTTAATGGGACCTAATCCGGCATATAACATCGCCGCAGCAGCTAATAGGGTGGTAACGTTGGCGTCGATGATAGCTGATGCGGAGTGTTTATATCCGTCCCGAATAGCTGATAATAATGATTTGCCCAAGGCCAACTCTTCCCGAATACGTTCATAGATGATCACGTTGGCATCTACTGCCATACCCATAGTGAGCACGATACCTGCTATACCCGGCAGGGTTAACACGGTACCCATCGAGCCCAAAGCGCCAAAAATGAATAAGATATTGAGAAATAAGGCTAAAATAGCTACCAAACCCCCGCCCCCGTAGTAAAAAACCATAAAGGCTACTACGGCTAAAAACGCTACGATCATGGCGGTCATTGACTTCTGAATATTATCATTACCCAGCGTAGCTCCGACTACTTGTTGATGGATGATTTGTGTTTTCGCCGGTAATTTACCTACCTGTAAGATGTTGGCCAGGTCTTTGGCTTCCTGGACCGTAAAGTTACCGGTTATGCTGGAATTACCATCCAGAATAGGATTAATAACCCGGGGTGAAGATACTACCTCATCATCCAGCACAATGGCTATTTCACGGTTATTATCCTGGGCTGCCACGGTAGTCATTTCACCCCACTTTTTAGCGCCTTTACTGTTCATACGTAAGGTTACCCCCAGTTCACCGGCCGGACCGCTTTGAGACTCCCGGGCATCTACCACCTGGTCACCTTCCAGAGGTGCAGCTTCCCCGGTGCGCTCCTGTTTTAAGGCATAAAGTTCATATTGGTTGGTGACTTCACCGGTAGTAAAATTGGTAAATGGCTCCTGGCTCCAGCGGAACATCACATCCCTGGGGAAAATTCCATTCACATCCGGATGGGTTAACATCTCCATGACCCGGGCCCTTTGATTTTCTTGCACCAGCCCCATCACACACAGGGTCATGGCAGCGCCTTCAGCTGTAGGAATGTTAAGCGTGATAGCGTTTAAAAGTGGTCCTGCTTGGGCATTACCCACAGTGCGGGGAGTAACTATAAAAGAATCTTTAATCGGCTGGTTGAGACTATCCAGAGCGGGAACGGAATCCAATACGACGGTAGTAACAGCAGAGGAGTCACCCATAATTAATTTTAGACGCTCGTCAGCTGCAGCAAAACTTTCCAGGATGCCGGCATCGGTCACCCGGTACACATTCCAGAATTCTAATTTAGCTGTGCTTTGAAGGTAGGTTTCCGCCCGTTTGGCATTACTGATACCTGGCAACTCCACAAAGATCAAGTCACGATCACTATCCAGCGAGATGTTTGGCTGGGTGACATTCAGTTTGTCAATGCGGTCTTTCAAAAGTTTATAGGTGCGATCCACCGTTTCATCAGCTGTAGTTCTTAATAGGCCGATCACATCAGCATCAGATGTTTCTATATTGATTTGATCCCGTAGAGAAGGGTTATTCCTGAAGATAGAGCTGAGTTTTTTGCCATTGGCGATTTTAGCAAATTCCTGCCCAAAAAGAGTAATAATATCTGATTGATCCGTTTTTAAACGGGCATCAGCGTTTTTTATAGCCGTGATAAAGGTTTCATCGGTGCTCCTATTGGACATGGTGGTCAAAAATTCCTTAAGATCTACTTGCAGAACTACACTCATTCCTCCTTTTAGGTCCAGACCTAAAGCCAACTGTTGTTTCTTCAGATCTTCATAGGTGTATTTTTTAATCAAAGGAATACTAAAAACAGTCTCTCCCGACATAGAATCCAGGAAGGCGGCATAAGCTTCTTTAAAGGCTACATCTTTTTCCAAAGCCTGAAGGCCGCTAGATAAGCTCTCGGCATACTGGGTAGCTTTCTTTTCAATGCGGTTAGTAGGAATAACAAAAAGGTATTGCACCAAACTCACCACGACGAGCAGGATAAGAAAAAACCTGATCAATCCTTTCCCTTGCATGTATGATTCTTTTAGTTAAGTTTTTGAAAAACTGCGCAAATATAGCACTTTTTATTTATAATGTGAGACTTATAGATTTATCTAAAAAAATCCTAAGTTTGTGAAACTTATCAGAATACTCTTTGATTATTCTGGCATTATTTAACCTTTAAATTTTAAAAATTATGGGATTATTTTCTTTTCTAAAAAATGCCGGCGCAAAGCTATTTAACCGTGACAAAAAACAGATAGCTCCCGAAGTAAAAAAGACTTTGGAAGCCGACGCGTTACGCAATGCAATAACCATGCTGGCTATACCCATCGAAAACTTAGACATTGACGTTAACGATGATGTGGTAACGGTATTTGGTACTGTAAAATCACAAGCGGACCGGGAAAGGGTCATTTTAGTTTTAGGAAATGTGGAAGGCGTAGCTACCGTAGATGATCGCATTTCTGTTGAAGTTCCAGAGCCTGAATCTGTATTTTACGAGGTAAAAAAAGGTGACAGCCTGTCCAAAATTGCCAAAAGCTTTTATGGAGATCCCATGAAATATCCGGTGATCTTTGAAGCCAATAAACCTATGCTCAAAGATCCGGATCTTATTTATCCAGGTCAAATGTTACGCATTCCTCCCATGTAATAATAGAAAATAAAAGCCGGTACTACCGGCTTTTTTAGTTTAAGGACTCACACTACCCTATTTTCTGAGCTTCCTTCCATGAAATTTTTCAGATTGCTGAGGCACGCTCCCATCAGTCTTTGGCGCGCCTCCCGGGCTGTCCAGGCCATGTGCGGCGTAACCAGAATTTTACGAGAATGTAAAAGTGGCAGGAACCGCTGAGGAGGTTCTTCCCTAATGACATCAATGGCCGCCCGGTGGATGACATTATTCTCCAAGGCCCATAATAAATCCTCTTCCACCACCAATCCCCCACGGCTGGTATTGATCAGGATTGTGCTGGGTTTCATCAAGGCTAAGGTGGTTTTATTAATTACGCCATCCGTGGATTCGGTAAGCGGAACATGAAGGCTAATCACGTCAGCTACAGGCCAAAGATCAGATAAACTTATATACTCTACGCCTGGAATACCTGGCGCATTTTTTTGGCGAACCACTGCTTTAACCTGCATTCCAAAAGCCTGCCCCAACCTGGCTACAGCCCGGCCTATTTCCCCAAATCCGAGTAAGCCCAGGGTTTTACCATACAATTCAGTCACAGGTGACTTGGTATAACTAAAATGAGGGTACGTATACCAACCTCCCCCTTTTACCCATTGATCATGTTCCTCTACTTGATGGATGCACGATAAAAGCAAAGCAAATACATGTTGTGAAACGCTTTGTGTACCATAGTCCCGGACATTGTATACAGCAATTCCTTTTTCGGCCGCCGCCTGCAGGTCAATATTGTTATAGCCCGTAGCCGAAACTAAAATTAGTTTTAAAGCTGGGAGGCGTGCCATACGCTCAGCATTTAGAACAAATTTATTAACCATAAGCACATCAGCCTGAGCAGCTCTTTGATCAAATTGAAGAGCGTCTGTGTAAGGATATACAGTAACCTCACCAATTTCTTTAAACTCCTCCCAGGTTAAATCACCCGGATTCAGGGGCTGTCCATCTAAAATGACTATTTTCATGGTGATAATATCAATTATTTAGGTGATTAAAACGTTATGTATTTAATTGAAATCAGAAATTTTATTCATAATTAAATATCAATTTATGAGAACTCTGCTGATCACATGCATTCTGTGTTGTATTCCTGGTTTTATTATATTATTCGCTCAATCAACCTGTAAGGTTATGGTTGAAGCTCTGCAGGGGGATTACCAGGGCGAATGTAAAGATAGAGTGGCACATGGAAAAGGTTTAGCTAAAGGCGTTGATTTTTATGAAGGAGAGTTCAGCAAAGGATACCCTAACGGAGAGGGCAAATATGTATGGGCTAATGGACAATATTACTTAGGCCAATTTAAGCAAGGCCTGCGGCATGGCAAAGGAACTATGTACACCTTAGATTCAGCCACCCAAACAGTCACATCCGGCAAGCTGGCCATCTGGAAAAACGACGAATACATAGAACCCGTTCTGGAGAAAAAATATAAACTGATTCGTTCATTAAATACCACCTCGGTCCAGTTTAATAAATTGGACGAAGATAAAAACCGGGTAACTATCGTTCTGCGCAATGCCCAGAATCTTGGAGGATTTGATATTATCAACTCTAGCGGTTTCTTTAAAAAAATGAGCAATAACCGTTACCTGGTTGAAGAATGTTCGTTCCCGTTAAACATCCAGGTCAATTACAGCAGCCAAAACGGTATCGGTCAGGCAGTGCAGGTGCAAGTAGCTTTTGAACTTGAATCAAGTGGTAACTGGGAAGTCAGTATTTCTAATCAATAAATCATACTATTCAAAACTTCCAATCCATCCTGGCGATCATATGGCGCGGGGCATCCAGCAATCCGGGGCGGGAGGCATATTCGGTGTTAAACACATTTTTCAGGATAAAGGATAAATTGACTTTTTTCATCGTCACGCCTATACGCCCATCAAGCACTGTATAACCTAAATGTGTTTCTCTAAATTGTTTAAGGCCCGGGATAAATAACTCAAAGATAGCATCCACAGCTTCCATTTTGCTGAAATACAAGGTGCTTACCCCTAAAGTCCATCGGTCCACTTTTGCTTCACCATCCAGTTTAAACTGGTGTTTGCTGCGGTATTTCAAAACATTATAATCGGCGGATGATCTTTGGTTAATTTCTTCGGTAAATTCTCGAAAAACTGGATCTATATAGGTATAGCCGGAAAGAATATTGATCGGAATACCCAATACTTTCGATTGCCCCACAAAAGATAATTCTAGGCCCCGGATGCGCGTGTCACCGATATTCTGCGCCTGAAAGCCATCAATAAAACCGGTAAAAACAAATTCCATCATATCTGAGTACTCTGACCAGAAGACCGCAACATCCAAAAATCCCTGCCAGCCGCCTAACTCAACCCCTTGTTTCAATCCAATTTCACTACTCCACCCTGTTTCACTGGTGATTCTGGGATTGGGAGAAACAAAGGTGGGTCCAAAGGTGGTTTTGATATATTTTTCCGCGATAGTCGGAAAACGGTATCCTTCACCATAAGATGCTCTTACAAATGTATGCTCCGCCGGTTGGTAATTGAGTCCGGCCCTCAATACGGGGCGGGATTCTTTTGTGACAGTGGGTATAGGTGTCGATCCGATCTTATCCGGACCTCGTAATTTGTAATATTCATAACGAAGTCCAACTTCCAGATTAAGCTTATTGAATAGTTTTTTTTCAAATTGAGTAAAAGCTGAAAGATTAAGGCCACTAAAAGTGGTGTCACCATAGAGTTGCGCTTCTACCTGGTTATCAGCCAGGGCTAACCCCATAGTTGATTTAATATCCCAGAATAGGTTTGGATGAATATAGTGATATTCCAGAAATAAAGTTTGGCTCTGGTTAGAGCGTCCTCCACTTACCTCATTGTCTACTTTTAAAAACCTACTCAGTAATCGGTGTTTTTGTCCATTAGCTGCCGAATAAGTTAACCTTGGGTCGAAATTATATCTGTTACGTTTACTTTCAGTATAAGTGCCATCCGCCCCAATATAAAGCCCGGTACTATCATTAGCCCAATAAAAATATCCGGTACTTTGACCTAAGTTATAATTACCATCCAGGGCCAGCACCAGTCGGTCCGTTAATCGGTACTGGGTATTAAAATTAATCCGTCCATAATCCCGGCCCACACCACTTTGGAAACTTTTCCCGGTAGTATAGAACCCTCCGGCGACCAGGTCCAGTTTTCCAAATTTCTGTTTATGCGTCAGCTCGAAATTTATGGCATCCGGAGCTTGATCCCACCATGCCAGAGATTTATTCGCCGGTTTAAAAAAGCGGGTATAATAAGTGGTTAACCTTGTTTCCGGTTCTGAACCCGGGTAAGCGGTACGAAAATTAATAATGCCGTTCAATGCTGAAGAACCATAAAGCGCGGAGGCGGCCCCTTTCACGACTTCTATTTGTTGAGTATTTTCTATAGGTAAATCACTCCAGTTGGGATAACCTGCATCAAACTGAAGAACCGGTAAATCATTAACCAATAACATGACCCGGCTACCGGCTCCATATGAAAACCCCGAACCTCCCCGGATATTCGCTTGATCTCCAACCACGTTTACCCCAGGAATCTTATCGAGTAACTCGATAGCTGACGAAGGACTATTGCTTTGGATCAGATCCTGGCGGATAATATCTATGGATACCGTACTTTCGCCCAAAGACTTAGCGTAACGCGACGTGGTGACCACCGCGGCATTCAAGATATTTTCGGCTGGTAACATTGGAATGATTAAAGGAGAATTTTCTGACGATAAGGAACCCGACCAGGGTTCATAACCCACAAACGTTATTGTTATATCAATCTTGGATTGATTGGTGTTAACTTCAAACGACCCATCCAAAGAGGTGACAGTCCCCTGGTCCTGAGCCCATAAGACAGTAGCCCCAGCAAGGGCTTCTTTGGTCAGGCCATCTATAACTATTCCTCGTAATGGTTGCGCCGACAGGTTGATGACCAGAATAAAAAACAGAAAGATTAATATCCGGTCAGCTATAAAAAGTTTAGTAGAAAAAACCATTTAGTTCTATATTTAAGGGATAATTATATCGAACAGCCAATGAATTCATACTTGAATAGTCTATATTACAGTACTCATTAAACCTTTTTTAAAATGCAACTCTGAAAAATATGAAAAATAATTGTATCTTTTTTCTCATCTTTCTTGGTCTAATCTATGTGGCTAGGGCTCAATCACCGGTTTGTACTCCGGACACTACTGTACTCCAAACCATAAATGTGATCCATCCATCACCGTACCGGGATACAGTTCCTGGCAGTGGCATTCAGCAGTCCGCTTGTATTGGGGAACCATTTGCTTTACCGTTTACGATTCTCGTGCCGAATGTTTTTGTGTTTGGAGGGGTAAGCTTGCCTTTAATTTCAGCTCAATTGCCTGTTACTGGGGCGGTCAGTGGCTTACCGGATGGTTTAAGTTATACGTGTAATCCCCCCAATTGCGTAATGCTGGCAAATGCCCCTGGATGTATCCAAATTTCCGGAACACCTTCAGCTAAAAACGACACCGGAGCCTATGAGTTGACTATAAAGTTTACTATTTCTACTGGCATCGGTCCATTGGCCGCGGAATTTCCCGGTTCATTGTTCCCCGGAGATTATATTTTGCGATTAAATGCTCCCGGGCAATGTGAAAACACCACCTCAATAAAATTACCAGAAGCACAGTGGCAAGTGACGACATCTCCCAACCCTTTCACCGAACAAACCTCCATAAGCTTCAGGAATGAACAGGCCAAAGCGGCAGTGATCCATATTTTTAATAATGGAGGCGTTAAGGTCCGCGAATTTAATACTGCCTTGAGTAATGGGACCAATCTGATCACCTTGAAACGGGACGGGTTACCTGCTGGTTTATATTATGTGACCATATCCGCAGGGCCAAATCGACATGCGCAACGGATTTTGATACAAGACTAGTAAATTACTGAAAATCAGGATACAATAAATACTTACTTCTGATTTTTTTATAAGCTAATAATCCGGTTTGCCAGGTGGCCCGGATTTGCTCCGCAGTCATCCCCTTTTCGATTTGTTCTCTGAGCAATGAAGAACCGGCTAAGCGGTCAAAGGTAGCTTTATTAAAAAATACGGTCTCTTGCGGTTTAATAACCTGATAATAGTCAATCAAGTAGTCCAAATTAATCTTTCTCCATCGCCAGAGGTCATTTTCGCTGAAAGCACTTAAGTCAGTTCCATAACATTCCACTCCCAAGAGCTTTGGAGATGCTGCGCCCGGTCTTTTCATCGGAGTATACTTAAACCCATCTTTTTTATAAGCCGGATGGCCAAAGATCTGAAAGGGCTTATCAGTACCGCGACCTTCATTGACCACCGTTCCTTCAAACAAGCACGTCGAAGGATAGACTAAAATCGATTTTATATCGGGCAAATTCGGAGAGGGTTTTACATGAGGTTTATACATGGAGTTATGCGTATAACCAGCACAAGGAATAACAGTGAGTTTGGCGGTTCTGTGGTTGGTTAACCACTTTTCACCATTGATCATATTGGCATATTCTCCGATGGTTAAGCCATACACGATGGGTACAGGGTGCATGCCCACAAAAGACCGATAAGCCGTATCCAAAACCGGACCATCCACATAATGCCCGTTAGGATTTGGTCGGTCTAGAACTATTATTTCCTTGTCAAACTCTGCACAGGCGTCCATCAAATAATGCAGTGTAGAAATGTAGGTAAAAAATCGTGTGCCTACATCCTGGATGTCAAAAACCACAACATCGACATTTTTCAAATCGTCAGCAGTTGGTTTCTTTTTCGTACCGTATAATGAAATGATCGGAAGGCCGGTTTGTCTATCCTGTGAGTTAGCAATGGTAGCTCCGGCGTCTGCTGTACCACGCAATCCATGTTCAGGGCTAAATAAAACCACTACCTGGACATCCAGAGACAACATAGTATCCAACAAATGTCTATTCCGCACCATTGACGAGTGGTTAACCGCTAAGGCGACCCTTTTGCCCTGGAGCAGAGGAACATAAAGGCGTACTCTTTCGGCAGCCGGGACGATATCATCAGACTGTTCCAAGCTGTAATTTCGAATAAGATCAGATTCAATGTTCCGAGGTTTGCAAGATATATTAAGAAAAATCATTATTAATAAAGCGGGCACAATAAAGCGGATATTTTTACTTTTGAGCATGGAGAAAAAATTTGCCATTGTTGATATTGAAACCACCGGGGGTTTATACCGGCGGGATAAAATTATTGAAATTGGTATTGTCTTAGTGGAAAATCAAGAGATAATTGATGAGTTTTCTTCATTAATCCACCCTGGGTTTTCCATTCCCTATAATATTACCCGCATAACGGGTATTCATGACGCTATGGTATCCTCAGCTCCAAAATTTTATGAAATAGCCCGGGAAATTGTGCAGTGGACGGAAAACCGCATTTTTGTCGCCCAAAATGTCAGGTTTGATTACAGTTTTATCCGCCAGGAGTTTGAGGATTTAGCCTATACGTTTAGCCGGAAACAATTATGTACAGCACGACTATCCAGATCATTATTACCTCAACTTGGCAGGCATAACCTGGATAGTTTAATCCAACACTTTGGCGTTGAGATAAAAAACAGACACCGCGCTTTAGATGATGCGCGGGCTACCGCTCAAATATTTATCGAGCTATTAAAAATAGAAGCCAATCAGCAGTCCATCCAACATTTAGTCAATTTTGGATTAAAAGAGTCTCGATTACCTGAAAACATTCATTTGGACACTTTACACGAGTTGCCGGAGCAATGTGGAGTATATTATATGTATGACCGCCATGGTCAGTTGGTCTATGTTGGCAAAAGCAACAATATTAAAAAGAGAATCTTCCAGCACTTTGCCGAATGGGGTCAAAAAGGACAAAATATGCAGAACCTTGTTCACGATATTGGTCACGAAATAACCGGGAGCGAACTAATCGCATTAATAAAAGAAGAAGATGAAATAAAAAAGTTTAACCCACTGATTAACAAGGCCCAAAGGAGAAAGCCTCAAAACTATTTCATCAATCAACATACTGACGAGGCCGGGTATTTTCACCTCACCCTTAAAAAAGCCCAGGAAGGAGAATGGTTGGCTAAATCCTTCACCCTGCGGCAACATGGAAGCCAGTATTTAAAGTATCTGGCTGAGGAACACCATTTATGTTGGTCCAAACTTGGACTGCAAACGTCTTCCGGTCCGTGTTTTTTACACCAAATAGGTAAATGTTTTGGCGCCTGTACTTCAGAAGAAGATCCACAATCCTATAATGAACGAGTATTGGCTTGTCTTAGTCAAATTTCCCCAACACTTGAAGGAAGTTTTGTTATCCTGGAAAACGGCCGAAGATCTGGAGAGCGAGCCATCATTTGGGTGGAAAAAGGCATCTCCAAAGGGTATGGTTATGTGGAAACGGAATACGTGGAAGAAGCATTACAACACCCTGAGCATATGATTACAGTACATGATAATCAAGGACGATGGAATCAAATTATCCAAGGATACTTAAAGAAAAATAAGCCCAAGCAGATCTTTTACCGCGCAGCTAATGCCGCTGATATCAACTGCTGATAATATTGAGCCCTAACACCAGCTTGTTGAGCAAATTCTTTACCGCCACTTTGGAATATGATATCACGGCTGACATTGATTAACAAACCACCTTCAGCATTTGCCCCATGAGCAATTACCGCCCCTAAATCTCCGCCCTGAGTGCCTACACCGGGAATAAGTAAAAAATGATCTGGTATATTTTTTCTTATTTGGCCTATATGGTCTGCATTGGTAGCGCCAACGACAAACATGATTTGTTCTTCGCTGCCCCATGTGCATGCTGTGTTGATGACTTGTTCGTATAACTTAAGTCCATTCGTCAATGACAATCGTTGAAAATCGTGTGATCCGCTGTTGGATGTCAGCGCCAAAATAATTACCCATTTACCTGAAAATTCCAGAAAAGGTTTGATCGAATCTATACCCATATACGGAGAAACCGTTATGGCGTCAAATTTCAACTTTTCAAAAAACGTTAAAGCGTATTGATGAGAGGTATTGCCTATATCACCTCGTTTTGCATCGGCTATTTTAAAACAATCTGCGGGTATGGCATCCAGGGTTTCTTCCATGGCCTGCCAGCCTGGGATGCCCTGACATTCGTAGAAAGCCGTATTAATTTTATAGGCCACGGCACTTGGTGAGGTGGCTTGAATTATGGCGCGATTAAAGTCAATTTGGCTGGTACTGCCAACAGGAAGTTTAGTCACGTCGGTATCCAAACCCACACACAATAAAGATTTTTTGTTTTTGATTTGTTGGATTAATTCCGACTTATGCATCCGGTTAATTGTTTACAGCTTCCACCTTGGTTATTTCAGGCACGTGTTTTTTTATGGTGTGTTCAATACCAGCTCTAAGGGTGAACATGGACATTGAACAGTTTTCACAATTGCCTAACCACTTGATGCGCAGAACCAATTCATCAGTAAGATCGACCACTTCAAGGTTACCACCGTCCACCGCTAAGTGAGGACGTACTTCTTCCAGAGCTTTGTCAATCCGGGATAATAGGGTGCTTTTATCTGCCATCGCTGAAACGTCTTGGGTCATTGAAGAACAAAATTTTACTTTAAATGTAATGATTATCGCCGATTTACAATTTTAATAAAATCACATTTGTATGTTAACACGTTGTGTGGGCGGAAGGGTGGATTGCCTTAATTCCAGTTGCGCCCACAACTTTTTTGCCGCGGAAATGAAATAGTCTGCTACATCTTCATTATGCCCCACCACCGGTTTGCCTAGGTCACCACCTTCCCGGACTTTTTGCACTAAAGGTATCTGAGCTAACACGTTGGTATTGCAAAAATGGGCTAACTGGTTACCTCCTCCCTGGCCAAAAATAAAGTACTTTTTGTCAGGCAGCTCTGCAGGAGTAAACCAGGACATATTTTCTATGACACCAAGGATAGGGACATTTACATTAGGTAGTAAAAACATATTAGCAGCTTTTACTGCATCTGCCACAGCCACATTTTGAGGCGTAGTAACCATGACTGCGCCACTTACCGGTACCGTTTGCACCAACGTTAGCTGTATATCACCCGTTCCAGGAGGCAAATCGATAACCAGAACATCCAGAGTTGGCCATAAACAATCAGTTAAAAATTGTTTAATGATTCCAGCCAGTCGCGGCCCTCGCAAAACCACAGCCTGTTCAGGTTCGATGATAAAACCGATAGACATAACCGGCATGCCTTGCGCGAGTAAAGGCACTATTTTTGCCTCACCCATAATTTGTTCTACTTTCGGTCGATGACCTTGAACACCCAACATCATGGGCACTGACGGGCCATATAAATCGGCATCCATCAGACCTACACTCAGTCCTTGTTTCTTCAGAGCTAAAGCCAAATTGACCGCCACCGTAGATTTTCCGACTCCACCCTTACCACTGGCTATAGCTATAATATGCTTTATTTGTGGTACGGTGGTTTGGTTACTTTTGGCATTCACCCCTGCCACTTCAAAATGTACATGCACCTCATGGTGCGGAAACACCTGGCTTACCGCGTCATAACAGGCTTGATACAAGAGGTCTTTATATTTCACTTGTAGGCCTGGTAGCATTAAGGTGATGCGGATATTCTGATCATCAGCGGTTATGTCCTTGATGCGATTCGCACTTATCAAATCCTGTCCTGTCTCCGGTTCGCGAACCTGTTTAAGACACTCCATGATCCGCTTTTCAAGCATAAGCCAAACGATTTTCTAAATAAATAATAATAAGAGCCCAATGTTCAATAATTATTCAGTTATTATGTGGTATAGGTATAAATGGTTCTTGCCACCCAAACTCTCAGCTTTTTTGGAAGTCAGCATCATTTAATTAATTTTGCCTGCCAGTTTTTTGACCAGACAAAGATGAAGATATACCGGGACATAAATAATCTTCCCAAGTTCAATCGAGCGGTAATCACCGTGGGGTCATTTGACGGTATTCATCGCGGGCACCAACGATTACTATCTAAAATACATCAACTCGCCCAGAACAATCAAGGCGAAAGTGTAGTCATCACTTTTCATCCTCATCCTCGACGTATCCTGGACGGCAGGGAATCCGTGACACCTATTTTGACCACCCTGGATGAAAAAATTCAATTGTTCGAGCAATACGGTGTGGCCAATCTGGTTATCGTGCCTTTTTCGATAGAATTCTCTCAAATGCAGCCATTGGAGTATATCCAAAATTTTCTGGTAGCAAAATTTAATCCGTCCATTATAGTCATAGGTTATGACCATCGTTTCGGACTGAACCGCGGTGGGGATATCTATTTATTGCGCGAATATGCTGCAGAATTCCATTACGAAATAGTAGAGATAGATAAGTTGACGGTGGATGCCATGGTCATTAGTTCCACGCATATCCGTCGTGCCATTTTAGATGGCAACTTGGTCTTGGCGAATAAATTACTGAACCACCGCTATGTATTAAATGGGAAAGTAATCCATGGAGAAAAAATAGGGTCATCCTTAGGCTATCCTACAGCAAACATAAAGATTGAAGACAAAGATAAACTAATCCCTAAAACCGGAATTTATACCGCATGGATTCGCGTAGAGGGACAGCTTATGCACGGTATGGTCTACATCGGGCATCGCCCGGTACTTAAAAATAGACCTGAATTAACCATTGAGGTACACATTTTTGATTTTCAATCCATTATTTATCATAAGACCCTTACAGTAGAATTGATCGAATTCCTCCGTGAAGAGCGAAATTTTGATGCCCTGGACGATCTTAAAGAACAGCTGATTAAAGACGAACTGGAAGCCAGGATGAGTTTAGACCGGTATCAGGAAAATTTTGCGCCATTAGGAAAAGATGAACTGGTCGTGGCCATTTTAAATTTTAATGGCGAAAAATTATTACCTAAATTTTTGCCCAGTGTCATAGAACATACTCCAAAAATATACCCCATCTATGTTATTGACAATGGGTCATCGGACCGATCCATAGAGTTAATCCAGACTAAATATCCAGAGGTCAAACTAATTAGGCTGGACACTAATCTGGGGTTTGTCGGGGGATATAATCAAGCGCTAAAGATTATTGATGCCGATCTGGTTATGTTATTAAATTCAGATGTTGAGGTTACTCATGAGTGGTTAAATCCGCTAAAAAACATTCTAGATAAAAATAAGCTTGTCGGTGCTGTCCAACCAAAAATCTTATCTTTTAAGCATAAACATCAATTCGAATATGCTGGAGCTGCAGGGGGCTGGATAGATAGTTTAGGGTACCCTTTTTGCAAAGGTCGGGTTCTCCATATGGTGGAGGATGATCATGGCCAGTATGATCGGGACGAGGAAATATTTTGGGCTAGTGGAGCTGCAATGCTCATCCGTAAGGATCTTTTTGACCGGCTAGGTGGGTTTGATCCTTCGTACTTCGCTCATCAGGAAGAGATAGACCTTTGTTGGAGAATGAAACGGGCAGGCTTCAGTATTTATAGTTGTGGGACCTCTCAAGTTTATCATTTGGGTGGAGCTACTTTAGATTACCAGCAACCACGGAAGCTGTTTTTAAATTTTCATAATAATTTGCGAACCATCACCAAGAACAATTCAATCGGAACGCTGATATGGTTGTTACCTTTTCGTGTATTTCTGGATTTAATTGCTGCGGTTAAACTGTTATACAATAAACGACCTGTTGGAGCCTCCGCTATCCTTAAAGCTCAAGGGCAGTTTATTGTTAGCCTTCCGGGTATTTGGCGTAGGCGTGCTGTAGAGCTAAAGGCTATACGTCTGTTTAATCCGGTAACAAAGAATACGTTGAGCTGCGTCTATAAGGGTAGTTTATTGTGGAGCCATTATGTATCAGGAAAAGAGAAATTTGGTGAAATGGTCAAAGAAAAAGTACAGCCTTGAAGAGTAATCTGCAAATACTTTATGTGGATGATGAGTTGTTGGTCTTAAACAAACCGGCTCTTATTGCCAGCATCCCGGAACGTCATCAGCCTAATTTAATAAATTTATTTAAACAGGCCGAACTGCAATTTGGGCGCTTATTCATAAACCACCGTTTGGATAAAGAAACGAGCGGAGTGATCTGCTTTTCCAGGACACCGGAAAGCCACCGGGCCATTAACCTGCAATTCCAGGAAAACCAGGTGCGCAAACATTATTTGGCCTGGGTAAAATCAGGTATACAGGATAGTGGTAGAATTGAATCTGCCTTAACTATTTTACCCTCCGGCCTGATGAAGGTGGCCCGTAAAGGTAAACTGGCGATAACCGAATTTGAAGTCCGGACACGATTTGATGAATATAGCCTTTTGGATGTGTACCCCAAGACCGGCCGTACACATCAAATCAGGGTACATCTGGCATCTCTGGGCTTTCCAATCCTGGCTGATCCTTTATATGGGGATGGAACCGCTCTGTTTTTATCAGCAATCAAAAAGAAATACCATTTGGGTAAATTTGCCCCGGATGAAAAGCCCCTTCTAGCCCGAACCGCTTTACATGCCGCTTCACTGACGATTCAACATCCATTGTCCGGCGCTAATTATACTTGGGAAGCTCCACTCCCTAAGGATTTAAGAGCTCTCAATGAACAGCTCAATAAACATGGAAAAATCAAGCTCCGAGGACGGAATTAAGACCAAATATCCAAGTAAGTACAGATTTAATCGAAAGAATGACACCAATGGTGTGGTAAATTATAAATTTGCGGCACAAAAAAGTGAACTGCTGCTAACCGGAAATTTTTTCGACGAAGCAGAACGTTAACTATTATTAAATAAGTTATTCCAAAAAAAATAATGGATCGCAATAATCTCATAGGTATTTCTCTGATCTTTTTAATCCTCATTGGTTGGTACTATTGGATGGGAAAACAGAGGGAACAATACGTACAGACACAACCACTAACCGCTGATACGGTGACTATTCCGGCAATTAAAAGTATACCGGGGGATACCAACATTACTAATTTCGATTCAATATCCTTATTGAGGGCAACCAAAACCTACGGAGATTGGGCCGGGGCAACCATTGGATCAGAGGAAACTTCCATGTTGGAAAACAGCGTCTTTAAAATCACTTTTTCCAATAAAGGGGGACGTATCAGTCAGGTGGAGTTAAAAGACTATGATAAAGAATACATGGCCACCCAGCGTGAGAGAGCTAAAACCAAAGTTTTGCTTTTAGAAGATACCAAAAATCGATTTAATTATCAGATTCCAAGCTCCTCGGGGTTAATAAACACCAGTGACTTATACTTTTCACCTCAAATTGACGGTCAGGATATCGTTTTCTCCGCACAAAACAGCCAAGGTGAAAAGGTTAGGATCAAGTACTCCATAAATCCAGACAATTATCTTATCAAACACGAACTCCGGCTGGACGGTTTCGCGCGGGCAGCTAACGAAACCATAGAGTTGCAATGGGATAATTACCTCGATAAATTAGAGATAAATGAAAATTTTGAGAAATACTATTCCACCATGTATTTCAAAAGCGCTGATGATGATCCAGATTATTGTTCCTGTCGATCCAATGATCAAAAGTCTTTTGAAAATCCTCTGAAATGGGTGTCCAGTTCAAACCAATTTTTTAACACGTCCCTTATTGCTGAAAATAACTTTAAAGGTGGTGAACTTACTACCGTCATGATGGATGAGCAAGCTCACGATCTCAAACAAACTACAGCTCGCCTTGTGCTGAACCCAGTGTCGGAACAAGGGGGATGGAAAGTGCCAATAGCTATGTATGTCGGGCCGAATGATTTTAACAACTTACGCACTTTGGGCGTAAACCTCGAAGACATCATCCCTTTTGGTCGTAGTATATTTGGAACCATTAACCGTTGGATTATCCGCCCACTCTTTGATTTTTTAGCCAGTTTTATCGGAAGCAAAGGGATTGTTATTCTTATTCTTACACTGATTGTAAAATTACTCCTCTACCCTTTTAGCTATAAAACTCTCGCTTCTCAAGCAAAAATGTCAGCTTTAAAGCCACAAATGGCGATCATCAGAGAAAAACATAAGGATGATCAGCAAACCCAGCAAATGGAAACCATGAAGCTCTATCGGGAGTTTGGGGTCAATCCTTTAGGAGGATGCCTACCTACCCTGCTGCAAATGCCCATATGGTTTGCGTTGTATCGTTTTTTTCCTGCTTCAATCGAATTTCGTCAAGCTAGTTTTCTTTGGGCGCATGATTTATCGTCATTTGATGTATTTTTTCGCTTACCATTTGAACTTCCCTTTGCCATAGGCAGTCACATCAGTTTATTAACCGTATTATGGACCGCCAGTACGCTAGCTTATACGTACTACAACAGTAAGATGATGGATATGTCGACAGTGAATCCGGCCTTCCAATGGATGCAATATCTCATGCCTGTGATGTTTATGGTATATTTTAACTCTTATGCGTCCGGTTTGACATTGTATCTTCTGTTTAGTAATCTACTCAACATTGTACAAACCGTCGGATCACAAAAATTCCTGTTTGACTCCGATAAAATACTTCTAAAACTGGAAGAGAATAAAAAGAAACCAAAGAAAAAAGGCGGTTTCCAGGAAAGACTGGAAACTGCTTTAAAAGAACAACAGCGCATTCAACAGGAGCGTCAGAAAAAAAAATAACCTTTATTCCTGTGAGGAGGCGCTAACAAAATTGGTGGGTGGTAGCTGTACCAGGTCAGCGAGTGAATGCTGGGTCCTTATGCGCTTATAGAGTTGATCTAATAAATACCAGTACAAATGATGATCCACCTCATCCGTCTTAGCCATATACAAGCTACGCTTATAAGTAAAATTGTGTATATGATTATCAAGGAGTGAATCCAGGCTGTAGGCCTCATAATGGGATGCGGAAATTGGGGGGTTAACCGCCTGATTTTCATAGTGTTTTACAAATATTTTATCCGCACTTTTTGTAGTACCGAAAATACGCCGGCCTAAAACCTCGCCCACAGTCATATCTTTATCACCCACGAGAACTATCAATTTGATATCCGGCGACAGCTCGTCATAATTTTCCAAATTAAGTGGTTTAAGTGGTCCGGTGCCGGGTTGGCCTACAAATAATCCGGCGGGCTTGGGCACCTGATATTTATGATAGTTTATGCCCAGGTAAGCACTGATAGCCGCTCCGTAAGAATGGCCGGCAAAAATGAGCGCGGAAGTATCCAAGCCATCAAAGCCCAGGTCTTCAAGTTTAGCAAATGACGCTCTGATGGCCGCTGCAGTATTTTCCGCGAATTTATCCGCTCCGGGAACCACCAGATTCTTTTGATAACGAGGAAAAATCACTGTTAATCCTTGATCAGTCAAATGTTTGATCCATTGCCCGTAGATCATTGGATTAAGGGCTCCATAACCGTGAATAAAAATGATTGGTCGGGCGGCGAGTGCTAGGCTGGAGGTATCATAAAATATGTAATACCCATCTTCCTCCTTACTTTCATCATACACTCTGAATTTCCCCTCAGTAAAATTTAAGATTTTTTCTTGAGCCTCCACCACTGAAAGCGTAAGAATTAGAACAAGGACACAAATAAATTTTATCACGTAAGATTATTCTTGTGGTTTTAAAACGCATATTCGCGAATTGTGGTTTATAGAATATAAAATAGTTTTATGCCTGAGGTGATAAAAAAAACTGGGGTGATCGGGGCAGGCAGTTTTGGTACGGCCATTGCTCAGTTACTAGCTTATAATACTGATGTATTACTGTTTACTCGCCAAGAATCCACCGCCGCCAAAATCAACTCTGGAGAATTGCACCAAAATATTAGACTTAACCCCCGTATAAAAGCGACTACTGATCCCGGAGAAATTTGTGACCACTGCAGCGTCATATTCCCCATCATTCCTTCGATCAACTTTCGCACAGTTATTAAAGGATTTTCACCTTATTTGGATCCCTCCCATTTACTTATTCATGGTACAAAAGGGTTGGATATTGGCCAAATCAGCGAAGACCAACTTATGGCAAAAACTCACAACCATATAGATGTATATACCATGAGTGAGGTGATCCATCAAGAAACGAGTGTATTACGAATTGGTTGTTTAGCCGGGCCCAATTTATCCAAAGAAATCCTGGATGGTCAGCCCACCGCTACCGTTATTGCTAGTCCGTTTGACGAGGTCATCCAGGCAGGTCAAAGGTTATTAAGCAGTAAACAGTTTTTTGTATTTGGCAGTCATGATCTTAAAGGTGCAGAAATAGCCGGGTCCTTAAAAAATACTGTAGCCCTTGGGGCCGGTATGTTGGCTGGAATGGGTTTAGGAAAAAACATCCAATCCATGCTCATTACTAAAGGCCTGGCTGAAATGATTTATTTTGGAAAAGCCATGGGAGCCAGCGTAAAATCTTTCCTGGGAACAGCCGGTATAGGCGATTTGATCGCTACCGCTACGTCTGATGATTCCCGGAATTATTCCGTAGGTAAAAGGTTAGCTCAAGGTGAAAATTTACAGGATATCCTGGAGTCTTCCACCGAGGTGGCTGAAGGTATACGCACTTTACGGATCCTTTACCCGTTAATGAGCTATCATAAGATTTTGGCTCCTATTACCGCTATCTTATATAAGGTAGTTTTCGAAAACTATGACCTAAAAAAAGGTATAAGTTATTTAATGAATTACCCTTACAAAGTAGATGTTGACTTTATAGATGCTCCTGATAATGATTGAGAAATTTCTGTATAAAAAAACTTGGTAGCCCCGCCAGGAATCGAACCTGGATCTAGAGTTTAGGAAACTCCTATTCTATCCATTGAACTACGAGGCCAAGACTCTACAAAGTCAAAGGTATGTGGAAAAGGTTAAAATTTAAGTTTGGTTATTGTCAAAAAAATGGTTTAAAATTTTAACTCAATGCCAAATATTTAATCGCACCGACTAATTGATCCAGCTCTGAGGTCAAGGTGTATACATTGGGGGTTATTCTACAACCATGTACACCCACTCCATCTATCGCCACGGTGTAAATCTTAAAGTCTGTGATTAACTTTTTAGACAGATCCCCCGGACTGATATGAGTTAATCCAACATTGGCTATGCCACAAGCCCGCTTAGGTTCAATGGGCGTATTTATCCTGACATTAGGTATTTCCCTGACTTGCGAAGTCCAATACCTCTGAAGGTACCTTAGTCGATCTTCTTTAAGTTGTGGACCCAGTTTTTGATAATAATTGATGGCATCCTGAATGGCTAAATCTGTATGTACGGGGTGAGTACCGGTATGATTCAGTTTCCGAATATCGTCGTCTGCATAGCTCTGATTACCAAACATCTGCCAGATTTTACTGATCTTTTCTTTGCGCACATAAAGTAATCCCGCTCCCAAAGGAACACTGAGCCATTTATGTAAACTTGAACCATAATAATCGCAGTTAAGTTCGGTGAGATTGGTCACTACATGCCCTATGACATGCGCTCCATCCACCATCACTTCCACACCATGGTCATGAGCCATAGCACAGATGGCTTTTATTGGAAGAATATGACCCGTAATATTGATCATATGACTGACCATCATCAATCTGGTTCTGGGTGTGATCGCCTTACGATATATCTCTACAATCTCTTCATCACTGGAAGGGTGATTTGGCATACTGACGAAGACATTCTTTATCCCGTGCCGTCTCGCCTGCAGCTTAAACATGTCCAGCATGGTACCATAATCTTGTTCTGCCATAATAGCTTCATCACCTACTTGCCAGGGATAACCTCCAATAATAGTATCCAGGGACTCGGTCGTATTACGTGTAATAATTAACTCCTCCGGTAGACAACCGACTATACTCGCTAATGCTTTTTTGGAGGTTAATTTGTCTTCTACCTGCATGTTCCTCATATAGTAGGACGCTTCATAATTAACAGTTTGGACATGTTTGGCAAACTGATCCAAAGTATATTTTGGCATCATACAATAATAGCCATTCTCCAAATTAATGTAATCAGCTTTTAAATTATAACCCTGGCGGATATTCATCCAAAAAGACTCATCCTTTACTACTTCCGCCAAAGGGGCGCCCTCTAAGTCAGGTAACAACTGCTCAAAGGCTTTACCGAGCGGCAGGCCTGCTGTCCAACCGGCCAGAGTCTGTAAGAATTCGCGTTTATCCATAAAGTTTTAATTAACCCCAAATATAAGTCTTGAAAAATTGGAAACAATTCAAATCTGAAATTCAACCCCCAGAATGTGTTCCTTTCCAATATCCAATATTTCCTACCAAGTATTTCCGGTTACGTTTGAATCTAATTCATCATTTGCCTACCTTTGCGGGTCATAATTAAATATTGGCCTCGTAGTTCAACGGATAGAATAGAGGTCTCCGGAACCTCAGGTTCAGGTTCGATTCCTGACGGGGCTACGAAAAGGACGGAAGTAACCTCTGTCCTTTTTTTATTTTCCCTAAAACGCTGCGGATATAAATCAAGTGAGCAACTAATGAAAATCAATGACTCCCAAAGGTGCGATTTTACGCCAGGTTTAGTAATTTGGCCGGGCACTAATACCTTTTAAGATGACCATGGTAAAAAACCAATTCTACTGGCGAAGAAATATATCTTATGTTCTATTTCTTTTGCTGCTCTGGTTTGCGGTATCTCTCGGAGCTGGCATATTGTGGGCTGACAAACTTAATCAGTTTAGTTTGGGTGGCTTTAAGTTGGGCTTTTGGTTCGCTCAGCAAGGTTCAATCTATTTTTTCATCCTGATTATCCTCGCTTATATCTATTTAATGGGTCGCCTGGATAAACAAGTAGAATCTAATAAATCATGAGCCAAACATTGTGGACTTTCCTCATAGTTGGGTTGACGTTCCTTTTATATTTGATTATAGCGATTCGGACCAGGGCCGGCTCCACAGCTGATTTTTATGTTGCCGGCAAAGGTATTCATCCAATTATTAATGGTATGGCAACCGCAGCGGACTGGATGAGTGCGGCATCGTTCATGTCTATGGCCGGATTAATCGCATTTATGGGGTATCAAGGGGCTCAATATCTTATGGGTTGGACTGGTGGGTTTGTTTTGTTGGCATTATTGTTAGCACCGTATTTACGGAAATATGGGCGCTACACCATTCCTGAATTCATTGGAGAGAGATTTTATTCGCATCAGGCCCGTTTAGTAGCTATTGTCTGTGCCTTATTTATTTCATTTACCTATGTTATAGGTCAAATGAAAGGCGTTGGCATTGCTTTCAGCAGATTCCTGGAAATACCGCTTCATTGGGGAATAGTGATCGGTGTGGCCATTGTATTTATCTACGCTGTCTTGGGAGGAATGAAAGGCATAACCTACACACAAGTTGCCCAATATATAGTTTTGATTACTGCTTACCTCATCCCGGCGATATTTATAAGTATCATTCTTACCGGGCACACCATCCCTCAACTCGGGCTAGGAGGAAAATTGACCAGTGACGGAACTTACCTTCTAACGAAGTTAGACCAACTATGCGTGGACCTCGGCTTTACCGCTTATTCTGAATCCAAACGAAGCATTCAAGACATGTTTTTCGTTACAGCTTCCCTTATGTTGGGTACAGCCGGATTGCCCCATGTGATTGTGCGATTTTTTACCGTACCCCGGGTAGCTGATGCCCGAAAATCAGCGGCATGGGCTTTATTTTTTATTGGGATTTTATACACCACGGCACCCAGCATCGCAGCATTTGCACGCACTAACTTAATCAATACCGTTCATGGAAAAAATTATGCTGACCTCCCTGTGTGGTTCAACAATTGGGAAAAAACCGGCTTATTAAAGTTTGAAGATAAAAATGGCGATGGGATCGTTCAGTATTATAATGATCAAAATCAGACTTTTGTCCAGCAAACCGCCAGCAACCAGGGTTGGAAAGGTAACGAACTTAAAGTGGACAATGATATCATGGTTCTAGCTAATCCTGAAATTGCTCAATTGCCAGCCTGGGTCATTGCTTTGGTGGTGGCCGGAGGATTGGCCGCTGCATTGTCTACCGCAGCCGGGTTATTGCTGGTCATCTCAACCTCTATTTCACATGACTTGCTAAAAAAATGGCTGTTGCCTAACATTAGCGAAAAGGGCGAGCTAAAAGCTGCGCGCTGGGTGATAGGCATAGCTATCATTGTTGCCGGATATGCTGGTATAAACCCACCCGGTTATGTAGCACAGGTTGTCGCATTTGCCTTTGGGTTAGCGGCTTCCACTTTCTTTCCAGTCATTGTTGCAGGTATTTTTTCAAAACGGGTTACCAAAGCTGGCGCCATTGCTGGTATGCTCACCGGCTTGTTTTTTACCTCAGCCTATATCATTTATTTTAAATACGGTGGTGGTACACCAGAGGCCTACTGGTGGGGCATTTCCCCGGAAGGCATTGGCGCATTAGGGATGGGGTTAAACTTTATAGTTATGCTGGTCATATCCTATTTAACTCCACCTCCACCGGAAAACGTTCAAAAACTTGTAGAATATATCAGAACACCCGGAGATTAAAGTGAAAATAAAAGTTCTTAATCATGACTTTACAAATAAAATCATTTGAAGAATACAAAACGGTTTATCACCGTTCGGTAGAGAATCCTGAGGCTTTTTGGGCTGAACAAGCAGCCACATTTAGTTGGAAAACACCTTGGAAAAAAGTTTTAGACTGGAATTTTAAAGATCTGGACATAAAATGGTTCGAAGGTGGAACATTAAACATTACGGAGAACTGCTTGGACAGACATTTAGCCACCCGAGCCCAACAAACTGCCATTATTTGGGAAGCAAACGACCCGAAGGCTCCGAATGTGACTTATACCTACCAGGAGTTGTATGAAGAAGTGTGTCGGGCTGCAAATGCCCTCAAATCTTTGGGTATCAAAAAAGGAGATCGCGTATGTTTTTACATGCCCATGATTCCGGAATTGGCCATTGGAATGTTAGCTTGCGCACGTGTCGGAGCCATTCACTCTATCGTTTTCGCTGGATTTAGCGCTACCGCCTTGGCCGACCGAATTAAGGATTCTCAATGTAAAATAGTCATTTGTTCAGATTTTAATCGCCGCGGACAAAAATCCATCGGTGTAAAATCCGTAGTAGATGAAGCCCTCAAATTAGGTTGTCCGTCCATTGAAAAAGTATTGGTCTTTAAATGTACCGGCGAGACAGTAAATTGGAATGAGAATCTGGATATGTGGTGGGATGACCTGGTTTCCAAACAATTATCAACGTGCCCTGCTGAAATCATGGATGCTGAAGATCCCTTATTTATCCTATATACCAGCGGGTCCACAGGGAAACCCAAAGGTGTAGTCCATACTTGCGGAGGGTATATGGTGTTTACCAGCTTTTCGTTTAAAAATGTGTTCCAGTACCATGATGGGGATATATTTTGGTGTACAGCCGATATTGGTTGGGTGACCGGACATTCCTACATTGTCTATGGTCCTCTGTTATCAGGTGCAACTTCAGTAATGTTTGAAGGCGTGCCCACTTACCCGGATCCAGGCCGGTTCTGGGCAATTATTGATAAACTTAAAGTGACACATTTTTATACGGCCCCTACCGCCATCCGGGCCTTAATGTCTGCGGGTAATGAATGGCCGGGATATTATAATTTAAGTTCATTAAAAGTTTTGGGGAGTGTCGGTGAACCTATCAACTTAGAAGCTTGGAACTGGTACAACGAAAAGATCGGTAAAGGTCATTGTCCCATTGTTGATACCTGGTGGCAGACGGAAACCGGGGGGATATTGATTTCAAGCTTGGCCGGAGTCACTCCCGATAAAGCCACCTACGCCACTTTGCCTTTGCCCGGTATTCAACCTTGCCTGGTGGACACTCAAGGTAATGAGATCCTGGAAGACAATGTAGAAGGATTGTTGTGTATAAAATTTCCCTGGCCATCCATTATACGCACCACCTGGGGTGACCATGACCGCTGCCGTCAAACGTATTTTGCTACTTTTGAAAACAAATATTTCACCGGTGATGGAGCAAGAAGGGATGAAAATGGAATGTATCGCATTATCGGTCGAGTGGATGATGTCATCAATGTTTCCGGCCACCGCATTGGTACTGCCGAAGTAGAAAATGCCATTAACTTACATCCTAACATTGTCGAATCAGCCGTGGTAGGATACCCGCATGAGATTAAAGGTCAAGGCATCTATGCGTATGTGATTACCAACAAACTCGTTCAGGATGAGGCAGCATTCATCAATGAAGTCTTAAAAGTAGTCACTAAAGAAATTGGACCCATTGCCAAACCTGATAAAATTCAGATCGTCCCCGGACTACCGAAGACCAGATCAGGTAAAATCATGCGCCGGATTTTACGTAAAATAGCTGAGGGAGAAACCTCCAACCTAGGGGATATCAGCACATTATTAAACCC
Source organism: Saprospiraceae bacterium (assembly GCA_041917975.1). Taxonomy (GTDB): domain Bacteria; phylum Bacteroidota; class Bacteroidia; order Chitinophagales; family Saprospiraceae; genus JAYRWN01. The sequence continues at coordinate 28,658 of JAYRWN010000001.1, forward strand.
GGAAGTGGTAGAATCCATTAAACAAACAGCCAAATAACTTGACCTAATCAGAATCAAATAAAAAAGCCGGATAAATCCGGCTTTTTTATTTGAGCGGCAAACGAGACTCGAACTCGCGACCCTTAGCTTGGGAAGCTAATGCTCTACCAACTGAGCTACTGCCGCATTTGGTTCAAAATTAACTTTTTTTATCCTCGGGTGTAAGGAAAATATGATTGAGATCACAAATTTATAATCCTGAGTCAGCTATCTTGCGCCATTAAAAATTTTCATTACCGGATGTTTATGGGTCTCAAAGGCAAAAAAATTTATAGCATATTTAATTTTAAGTGCCCCCGTTGTCATGAGGGCAATCTATTTTCTGCGCCTTCTTATGCTTTTAAAGGTGCGCTGAATATGCCCACCCATTGCCCGGTATGTCATCAAAAGTTTGAATTGGAACCTGGCTTTTATTGGGGTTCTATTTTCATTTCTTACGCCATTTTTGGCTGGGGTTTGTTTGCCTTATTTGCAATATTTTTCTTTGGTTTAGATTTTGAAGTAACCATTTCTTTTATTTTAAGTACCCTCCTTTTAATTATAATTTATATTCCAATATTAAGGATGTCCAGGAGTCTTTGGATAAATTTTTTTGTCAGATATAATAAATCCTCTAGTAATGAATAAGCTATTGTTGGCGTGTGGAATCCTTCTCTTTGCCCCCCAATGTCAGGCTCAATCCCCTGGACAAAAAACTGTGATCACCACCGTTGATAAAACTCAGTTTAAATCGCTCATGCAAGATTCGATTTATTTACTTTTAGATGTGCGCACGCCTGAAGAATTTAATGAAGGGCATCTAGCTGGTGCCAAAAACATTGATGTGGAGGCTGACACCTTTCAAGAGTTGATAAAAAAGCTTAATCCAGCCCAGCCCATTTTAGTCTATTGCCGGACCGGCAGAAGATCCATGATTGCCGCGGAGATTATGGAGAAAAATAATTTTATCAGGGTCATCAAACTTAAAGGCGGGTATGAGGGTTGGATAGAAAATTAAGCTTTGAGGTCTGTTTCTTTTTTCAGCAACCCGGTTTCTTCACCAAAGTAATGCGCGAACTGTTGCATAGCCGAAGCCAGTATCCTGTGATTTGTAGCTCGGTAATACGTATCTGCAAGACTTCTTAAGGTATGGAACATCAACTTATCCATTTCGGTCACTTGCAGATCGGTAGTCCACAAATCAATCTTTAGAGTATCCTGACTTGTTTTATCATAGATGGATAATAAAATGGCTTTGCATGATTGAGGTTCCATCTGCTCACTATCTTGAGCTTGCCAGGATATTTGCTCCGGATGTTTGGCCTCGTTTAACTGCACTTCAATAGTAATCGTCGACTTTCTCAAAATTAGTTTTGGTTTATTTTTGCAATAAAGGTAAAGAGATCAACTCGAACTCAACGAATAGATTTGATCAGATGAATAATAATGAATACCTGGAACTAGACTTCCAGCTACGTTTACCATCGTCTGAGCCACTTGTTGAGCCCGGACAGGAGTATATCTGCCTAATCCTACTAATCTCTTGTTTATCCAACTACTTAGTTTGCCGGCAATTTCTTCTCCTACCCTTCGCTCTTGTCTCTCACCAAGCAAGACTGCCGGCCGCAGTATGTGAATAGCCCAAAATGGCAAGGATTTGACTTGATCTTCTAAAGCACCCTTAACCCGATTATAAAAGAAAGTCGAATCAGCTTTAGCTCCCACGGCCGATAATAAAATTAATTGATTCGCGCCATTATCTGCTGCTATACGACTGATAATCAGGTTGTAGGTAAGATCTACTTTTACGAAAGCTGCTCTGGACCCTGCTTTATGCATCGTGGTCCCCAAGCAGATGAATAAATCATTTCCCTGGATGAGTTGTGCATAATCCGTAAGGTTTTCAAAATTAATCTGAATCACCTTGACCTTAGGGTTATCATATATCATGGGTTTCCGTACAAAAACGACCACCCTACTGTAAGTATCATGATTAGCTAATATATCCAAAACTACACTTCCCACTAGCCCTGTTGGTCCAAACAGTAGTGCTGTCTTTTGGCTTTTTATTAGGGTTTCAGGTTGGTGATTCATCATAACTCCGGCACCACTAAATCATAATATTCCGCAGAAAGTCCACCCCATACACCCAAACCTCCTTTAATATTTGAAATAATCCGTGTGTAGGATGAAAATGGACCCTGGTTATTTCTATTCGCTTCATAAGTAGACCAAAAGTCATAATGGCTTTTATCAATATTACACCATTTTAAGGAGATGGTATCACCTCGACGCCACATTCCAAAAGTACCGGGGTCTCTATCCTCCTCATTTTCTTCTTCCATATCACCGGATTCAGGTTTATTCAATCTGAACTCAAATTTTTGCCCATTAAAAATAATATCGTCCGTGAGCGCATTAAATCCAGATGTATAGGCACCATTATTAATCCTGCTGAGGTACCGATAATAATTAGCACGATCTGCCGGGTCTGCAATGGTGGCCAACAATTGAGCCAGGGTATCAATGCCTTTGCCGGGTGTAGGCGTAAATTTTAAACTATCTAAACCAACAAATACGGGAATTGTGGTGCTGGCAGTTAAAATCTGACCTTCTGCTTCCACCTTTAATGTGTAGGTCTGTCCAGGGACGGGTTTGAGTAAACCCAAAACATCGGCATAGGCACAAAAATTGATCTTTATTGAATCGTTACCCGCCGGAAATCCAAGCAAAGGCCTGACCAGCATCTGGGTTTCCGGGTCTAAGTCCTGCAAACATATCTCTGGAAGTGGTATGCTGACGCCATCATTAGAAGTCACCGTTATTTTCGCTCCACGTACATACAAGTTATTTAGTTGATCTAAGTTTAATTCTTCGAAATAAGGCAGCGCTCTGGTGAGGATTACATAGGTGGGCAAAGCATTAGTTTTCGTTGCTTCAATATAACCTTCTACCACCATCTGTTGGTTGACGCTGACAACCGGAGGAGTATATTCCGTTTCGCAAGCTGAATATATTATGGTAAATAAAAGGAAGGAATAGATGATTCTTTTCATTTCCATTTAAAATTCCAGGTTATTGAAGGGATGATGGGGAAAATGGATACTTTATAAGATTGGGCTTGGGCTGATCCTTTAGATAGATCAGTTTTATAATTTACATAGGTAAAAAAAGTATTTCGCCGATTATACATGTTGTATATGGAAAACGTCCAATAACCCTGCCATGACCTGGCACGATCAGCCTTTGGACGGTAGGTTGCCGATAAATCCAAACGATGATAGGGCTCTAACCTTAAACTGTTGCGGGGGACATAATTGGTCACTAATTTTTGATCAATAAAATATACACCTTCTACTGGAGTATATGCTCTCCCCGTCCCATATATAAACACTAACCCCAAATCCCATTTTTTAGTTAATGCATAATTACCAACCAGTGACAAATCATGAATGCGGTCATAAGTTGCCGGATACCAACGTCCTTGTTCAATGAGAGGAAACGAACGTTCAGTCCTTGATAAAGTATAGCCCAACCAGCCATTAAGATCGCCTTGAGTTTTTCGCAGGAAAAACTCTGCCCCATAAGCCCGCCCTGTACCGAAAACAAAATTGGTCTCTACCTCGGTCCCCACATTGTTGACATAATCATCACGGTAGTCAATTTGATCATGCATGTTTCGGAAATAAACCTCTACGGAGGTCTCGAGCGCATTATTTATCCAATTTTTGAACACACCAGCCGCATACTGTGCCCCTTGCTGAGGTTTTACTAATACCGAACTGGGTACCCACACATCCGTCGGTAACGTGCTGGACGAGTTTGATACTAAATGGACATATTGATTAGCATAAGTATAACCTGCTTTGATAGAGGTACTGGAGTTCAGTTTCCAACCCAATCCAAATCTAGGCTCAACGCCATCATAACTTATCACGGATTGACCTTTAGGGATGTAGTCACCATCGATGATTTGATATGGACCTAACTGCGAGAACCGGGAATATCGAAGTCCTGCATTAACAGTAATTTTTGAAGACAAGGACCATTCATCTTGCAGATATAAGGCAGTTTCTAGCCCATATTTAGGTTTGATATTCGATTTAAATTCTACATCACCAATGGCACCTTCCACCACATTAGGTGTAAATGTGTGGTAAATGATATTACCGCCAAAACGAATTTTATGCCGATAGTTTGGGTAGTAATCAAAATCGATTTTACCGTTCCAATCGTTTACACCGCTACTTAATTTAAAATTAAAAACATCCTGGCCTCCCGCAAAAGAAAATTGATAATCGTTGAAGATCACCGAAGTATTGACAAATAACTTATCATTAAACAAATGGTTCCAACGCAAAGTGGCCGTCGCATTTCCGTAAGGCATATTTATGGCAAAATCATTGGCCTCCGACTTGTAATTCAGCACATCCCGCCCGAAATAGGTACTAAAATATAAGCGGTCTCGCTGGCTGAATCTGGTATTGACTTTAGCATTAAGATCATAGAAATAATAATTTGTACCACTGAAATTCGAGTTTTTAATAAATGGCTGAACCAAATCCATAATATACGTTCTGCGGGCGGAAACTATGAAAGATGTTCTTTCTTTAACGATCGGTCCTTGCAAAGTAAGTCGCGATGAAATCAACCCAATACCGCCATCGATTTCCAGGTCACGGGCATTACCCTCCTTCATTTGGACATCCACCACTGAGGATAGGCGCCCTCCGTATCTGGCCGGCATTTCTCCTTTATAAAGTGTGGTATTTTTTATTGCGTCCGCATTAAATATGGAGAAAAAACCTAACATATGCCCAGAATTATAAACAGGAGCTTCATCCAAAAGAACTAAATTTTGATCAGCACCGCCCCCCCGAACGTAAAACCCAGTTCCTCCTTCTCCTGCTGACCGAACACCAGGTAATAATTGTAAGGTCTTCAGAACATCCACCTCACCAAAAATAGCCGGTAGAGTTTTAATATTTTCCATGGGCAAATCTACTTTACCCATACTGGTGCCGGCAATATTTTCATCCGGGCGTTTTGCCACTACGACTACTTCTTCTATTTGCAGGCCTTCCGACAAGGCTAAATTAATGACTGTATCCTGTCCCAGATAAATGGTCATCACTTTATCCTGATAACCTAAAAAAGAAAATACCAGACGATAATGATCTGGTGGTAAAGAGAGTGAATAAAACCCATAATCATTCGTCGCAGTTCCTTGCACGGGATTATCCTGGTTATAAACATTGGCTCCAATTAAGGTTTCACCATTGGTTTCATCCGTGAGATAACCAGAAATGGAAAAGTATTTCTGAGCCCGGGCAGTTAAAAGTAATGCACACCATAGAAGGAAAGTCAGGTGGAACTTTTTCATGATAATAGAACGCATCAATTTCCGGAAGGTTAAAGGCTGTAAACCAAATTTACAGTCTTCTTCGACCAACATGAAGGAATCACCCACCACCTTTGCTTTTTTTGAAGTTAAAGTGTATTTATGCTTATAGGTCGCACCTTGACCCCTGCTCGTTTTAGGAGTCTTAAAACACCTTGTTCTCCGGCCAGATGACCTGCACCGATGGCCACAAACGGTGCATGACCAGAAATAAATTCTTGCAGAATACCTTCGACCATCAAATGATTCCTTTGATAAATCAATGTATTACGCAATACGCCAGCTTGACGTTTACCCATCTGATATAGCCGACGAATGTCCTGGTGGAGGTAGATCTTTAACATCTTAAGGACTGAATTTCTGAACTTCTTTACCGTCCTTATAGATGGCTTGATCATATTCAGCAACTCACTACCTTCCATCAATTTTAAAATAGCTAACTGTTTTTCTATCGATTCAAGTCCCCTAATCGGAAGACCGATAGATTTAGCCTTTTCCCACAATTGTTCGTCAACCATGGTTGGGACAGCTGAATCAAAACAACTGCTGGTCATAGCTTGGTAAAACATGTGGGCCGGTAAATCAAGAAATTGGTCTATCTCCAGACTATAATAACTTTTAAGCCTTGGTTGCCAACGTTTCGCCAAGTGGGGAGTAATGATTGATCTCAGCGTTTTTAATTGATGAATTTGTATCCCTGTTCGTGCGCTGTCCAAGTCTACTTCCAAGCATAGCATATCACATTGTTCCAAATAAGGGTATACGCTCTGGGTTAAAGCATAAGTTTCAGCCGACTTGATGTGAAAGGTGCCAAAAATGTAACCAACTTGATTACCGGATTGGAGTTTCCAGCAAAGCGCAGGTGCAAGCATTAAAACAGTTCAATCTTCATCCCCATATTCAAAGGGCAACACCTTAGAGTCTTTTACTGTGGATAAGGTCACCAATGTTTTTAACCGCTCTATCTCTTCAATCTGAGATAAGGTCTTAAACAAAAGTTGTTCATAAGTAGGGATATCTCGGCACACCACTTTGAGCAAGAAGTCTGCTTCTCCGGTAATAATATAACACTCGGTTATCTCATCAATGTTTTTGATTTTAGCCAGGAAGTTCTCCAAGGCGCCATCTTTTTTCCAGGCTAAGGAAACCAAAACAAAAGTCTTTACATTCAATCCAACTGTAGCTGGATCTATTTCAGCGTGATAACTAACGATGATACCGGATTGCTCCAATTTTTTTACCCTTTCCAGGGTTGGCGCCGGTGAAAGATTAATTTGTTTAGATAATTCAAGGTTGGTAATCTTACTGTTCTCCTGAAGTATTTTAAGAATTCTTCGGTCTATGCGATCAAGTTTAATATTACTCATCCGAAAATCTATTTTAATAAGTATTATGGGAATATTCCCAAATTAACATAATCACTGGCTATTTTTTCTAAAGCACATATAAATGCTGCTGTTCTTAGGTCTTTAACAGATTTTTTACGCTTTCGGATTTCACGAATCTGATGATATGAATCAACCATGGTCTCTTCCAAACCTGAGCGAACCAAATCAATTTCGTCAGCGCCACGTGTAAGAAAGGTACGTTCCTTATCTCCAATTAGCTTTCCCGTTTGTTTTTCCACCAAGGAAACAAAATTTCCATATGTATTTTGATCAAATCGTTTTTCCATTCGACCAAAGCGCATGTGCGATAGGTTTTTTAACCACTCAAAATAAGATACGGTTACCCCTCCGGCATTTAAATACATATCCGGGATGATGGTTATGCCTTTATTTCGCAGGATTTCATCAGCTTCAGCGGTGATGGGACCGTTCGCTGCTTCGGCAATCAATTTTGCTTGGATGCGCGGAGCATTTTCTTCGGTAATTTGGTTTTCCAGCGCCGCCGGCACCAAAATATCACACTCCAATTCTAAAGCTGAAGTCCTGGATTCCAGCGTTTTGCTTCCGGGGAAATTTAAAATGGATCCGGTACTTTTGCGGAATTTTAGCAGTTTTTCCATATCTATGCCACCGGGAGCATAAATGGATCCCTCGTATTCAGCAACGCCGATGATGTTTACATCACCCTCTTCTTGAGCGATAGTGCCCGTGTAGGAACCTACATTACCCAGGCCTTGAATGACCATTGTTTTACCCTTCAGCCCTGGCTCTAAACCGATGGCTTTAGTGTCTTCTTTAACATTCAAAAATTCTCTTATGCCGTAATAAACACCTCTTCCGGTTGCTTCAACACGACCTCTGATACCGTTTTGTGAGACGGGTTTGCCGGTTACGCAGGCTGCAGCGTCTATTTCCCCACTTTTTATACTCTGGTAAGTATCTAAGATCCAGGCCATCTCTCGAGCACCTGTTCCGTAATCCGGTGCAGGCACATCAATACCGGGGCCAATAAAATTGCGCTTGATCAATTCAGCAGTATACCGCCTGGTGATTTTTTGTAATTGTTCTTCCGTATACTTCCAGGGGTTTATCTTAACCCCACCTTTAGCGCCCCCAAACGGAACATCAACAATAGCACACTTAAAAGTCATTAATGCAGCTAAGGCCATCACTTCGTCTTGATTGACGTAATGACTGTACCTTATGCCCCCTTTAGTTGGGAGTCGATGATGACTATGCTGCACGCGGTAAGCTTCAATGACTTGATATTTATTACCAATTTTTACTGGAAACCTTAATTGTAATACCGCGTTACATTCTTTGATTTGTTGAAGAAGACCTTTGGGAATATCGGTTAGGGCTGCAGCTCGATCAAAATTACTTTGGACACTTTCATAAAAATTTGACATTGGGCTTATTTTTGGTTAAGGCTTTTCTCTATTCTCTTTAATCGGCGATCGAGAGAAATCATAAATACAACTACACCGATAAAAAGGGTGACGATCACCGCAACAACAACATATATCTTGCCTATATTTTGTAAGTAATCGGTTCCTTGGGCATGAATTGGGACAATTGTACCAAATAAAATTAGGAACGGCAGCCAAAAAATTCGTTTCGCATACATGGCTACATGGTATTAATACTTTCTTTCGCCAAAGATAATTCTTTAAACCGAATAAATGACGATACGTATTAAAATTTATTGCAGGTGAATCAAAAAAAATGTGGTTTAATTGGTCATAGCCCCTTCCCGGAGTTCTTCTTCAATTTTTCTGGTGCGGGTAATTAACTGAGCAATCCAGGCACCCATAAATATCCACCCGATAATAGCGGGATAAAATACCAGGCGCATGGTGTTATCCAGGTCTTCCCCACCTAATGCGGGATTCCCACCGCTTCCGGGATGAAGACTATCTACCATCCGCGGAATAATAAATAATAAAGGCACTAAAGTGGCAAATGAAAAAATATTATAGGCCGCCGCGACTCTATACCGTTTATCCTTATCTTCAATAGACGAACGTAAAACAAAGTACGCGAGATAAATGAGCAGGGCTACCACAACCATAGTCTGTTTGATATCCCAATTCCAAGGTTTGCCCCAAGTTGCATTGGCCCAAAACATCCCTGTAATAGTACCCAAAACTCCAAATAATACACCAACCGTTGCGTAGGCCTGTGCCTTGTTATCCCACAATACATTTGGTGTTAGTAAATGTCGTACACTGTATATACAGGATATGAGTAAAAGGATCATCATGGCAAACCACATAGTCACATGATAATATATGTTGCGAATCGTTTCCACCAATATATTCCTATAAGGAAAATGAAACCCCTTCCTGGTAAGATTAAAAGCACTCAAATCCTGCCAACCTTCGCGCGAGATACTATCGTATGTAACGCCAACTGCTCCAGGGAGCACTGCTGTACCATGGCCTGCTTGATCAATTATAAGTGAAAATTGCACAAGACCAGGATCACCTGGAAATCCGCCAGGAAAACCAAATTTTGCCATTAGACGATTATTATCGTGCACTTTAATCTCCTGAGCAGCAATGGCTTGCCCTTGGTTATGCAGCACCACTTTTAGTTCATTTTCTTTGTCTTTAAACAAGGTGTTATATCCTGTAATCTGCAATTCAGCCGTTTGACCAGGATGGAAAACCATAGGATCTACTCCCGTCAAACCCGGTCCTAGAGGCACCAGCATACCTGCCAACAAAGAATATAGCACTAAGAATACCCCTAAAATCTTCCACCAATCCTTTATCATAATTTAATCTTTCCAAACAAAAGGGAACAACCACAAAGATAAGCCCAACAGTAACATATCCACAGCCAAAAGTATGGTTAAGTCAGAACTAAATTCCTGGGCTTGTCTAATATCAAATGCAGCGACTGTCATCCTTATCAAAGTCAATAAAACCGGTAAAATAACTGGAAATGCCAAAATGGCCATAGTTGTGGAGCTCTGTGTGGTTTGATTGGCTATGATCGAAACAAAGGTTAAACAAATGGCTAAAGAAACTGCCCCGGACACCATAATCAATATGAATATGGGCACTCTGGTCACCGGGTCCGTAAAAAGGAGTCCCATAAACAGGTAAGTCAAGCCACATGCTATGATTAACAGCAGTGTATTGTAAATAAGTTTAGAGAAATAAAATTCTAATGAGGTGGCAATCTGGTTATAATAATATTTTCGGTCACCTGTCTCTTGCACGAAAGATTTTACAATGGCGTTTATTGCCACAAACAACGTAATGATCCAGTATAAAGTAGTCCAGATTGGCTGCAAAACCGCATCCTCCAACTGATCAGTAAAAGGGCGGAATGAAAAAAATACTACAAAAACAGTACAGAAAAGGTATAAGAAAAGCCCACTCAAAGCGTATTTTAAACGCCACTCAAGTTTAAGGTCTTTCAATAAAAGTGCCCAAACACCTTTCATAAGCACAAAAGTAAAAATAGTGAACACTCCTTCAATTGCAATCATTAAAATATGTTAATATTTTACTACAAGTGTTGCTTATATATATCATTTATATTTAATTTGTGCGTTAAATATCAAAAAACGCATGATTAGATTAATTACCGTGGTGGCTTGCGCAATAGTATTTACCAATGCGGATAATGTTGAATATTCCCTTTTTACTGCCAAAGCGGAAAAAGGTGATGGTGTATATAGTTTGTTACGTCGATATGATTTACTAAATGATTGTAACCTGGAGCACTTCTATGCAGCTAATTATCTAAAGCCTGATCAAGGGCTTCATGCAGGTAAAAATTACACCTTGCCTATTTTACTATTTAAATATGATGGCACCTCCCTGGAGAGCAGTTTGGACATGGAGGACCCGGAAAAGGCCCAAAGAATCAACTCATACAATCAATGGTTATTGGAGAGTGGCTTGCGAAAACAAAGCATTGAGGAATCTAAAATTATTTGGACTCCATTTCATGAAATGCGTTGTATGGCTGAAAAAGTTGCTCATGTTAAAACTGTTGGCTTAAAAAGTTTTCCTGTTTTTGGCAGTGCATATGAATACTTGGATATCAAATCCGACAATCTGAAGGATAAAGTATTCTTTGTGGAAAGTGGGCATGGCGGACCGGACCCCGGTGCGCATGGCCACTTTAATGGCTCCAGAATCTGTGAAGACGAATATGCTTATGATGTCGCATTACGTTTGGCCAGGTTGCTAATCCAGCATGGTGCACATGTAGAATTGATCGTTCAAGATCCAAATGACGGCATCCGGGATGAACAAATCCTTCATCGGGATAGTGACGAAAAATGCAACGGTGAGTCCATGCCGGTCAACCAAAAGGCAAGACTGGCTCAAAGAACCGATTATGTAAATTATCTCGCCGCCAAGTACCGTAAAAAAGGCCTAACCAACCAAAAATTCATTAGTATTCACGTCGATTCACAACTGGAAACTCGCCGACAGGATGTTTATTTTTTTCATTCGCCCCTTAGTAAAGATGGAAAAAGGTTTGCCCATAATTTATTAAATACATTTAGGCAAAAATATGCGTATTATCAAAGTGATCGTGGGTATGGAGGCACCATCGTTAGCCACCGTAATCTATATGTGCTTAATAATACTGTCCCGCCCGCAGTCCTGGTAGAATTGGCTAATATTCGTAATTCGGAGGACCACAAACGAATAGTATTTCCTTCAAATCGTCAGTTTTTAGCTCAATGGCTCTTTGAAGGAATGATAAAATAACAATCAACCCCCGATATCCATTAACAACAGGTTACATCCTCGCCATTCTGAGTGATCAGAACGACCTAAAATTTCAAATAAATTCCGGTCATGCTCTACCCCAATGTCTTCAGTGAGGATGAAACTGCAGGTATATAGATTAGCTAAGTCGATTAGCCCCAGCAACCCCGATTTTCCCAATTGGGCTGAAGCTAATGGGTCATCGCGTTCTACCACCCGTGCCGCCATAGTTGGGCCCGCTTTAAATAAAAATGGCTGAATCATGTAAGCTTGCGAAAATAGTTCAGTCATGCCATATTCGGAGGTAATTACACCATTGAATCCTTTCCGCAATCGCCTATGCAGTTCATCTCTGACCAATTCCTCTCCCCTGCCTTTCATTCCTCCGGTCTCTATCACAACTAACTCCGGGAAATCAACTGAAAAATGTTCTACGAAATCAAACAAAGCGAAACTCACTCCGAAAAGTACAGTACGGATTTTATGCGCTCTGTTGTACAAAAGTTGTGTATATAAAGCTTCGTGTTCATATAAATAAAAAGAACTTCCGGGCTGTTTGGAAATGTTTATAAAGTGATTAACCATGGACACCAGGCTGGAATGTTTCTGCTCCAGGTATGAAGGTAATAAAGCTAGAAAACAGGTTTCTTTGATTGGAATTTTTAGGGTAGTTTCAAAACAGGTGCGGCAGTTTTCATGATAAAACTTTTCGTCAAAAACCAAGTGTTTGCTTCGGATTTGTCCGGTGGTGCCACTGGACAGAAAATAGGTCTGCGGATTCCCTTTCCAGCAGGTTATATCTTGGAATTTGAAAGCAGAAATGGGCAATAAAGGGATCTCCGGAAGGCTTTTAACCTGGTGAGGGAGTATCTTTAATTGTTTGACAAACTGACTGTACGTGGGATTACTTGCATATTGGAAGTTAAAAATATCCAGGGCTAAAGCTGAAAAATCATTGTAATTGGAAACCGTCTTTAAGGCACGAACTCGACCAAGTAAATGTTTTATTTCTCCAATTTTATCCCCACCCATCCAACGATGTCCTTATATTTTACGTTATATTTGGAAGCCCAATGCGTTTATATAAAGATTACATATGGCTAATTATTCTTGCCGTTGCCTTATGTCATTGCAATGATAAGAAAGTTTTCAGTGAAATACCTGAGATTGAGTTTGTAGGAATTAACCAAGATACTTTTAATCAAGGTCGACAGGTCAATGATTCTATTTTTATTACCATAAGATTCCGTGATGGCGATGGAGATATCGGCTTTGAAAACAATACAGCTAACATTTTTCTGAAGGATAATCGGGACGGATTTGTTAATACATTTAGTTCCCCCGTCATCCCGCTAAGCACCACCACGGCGAGTTTGGAGGGAACTATCCGGGTTTTAGTACGTACGTTGTTATCGGTCTGTTGTAAATATACTACGGGACAAGACCCTTGCTCCGTGTCGATTACCCAATCAATAGATTCGTTTTATTATCAGATCCATTTATTGGATCGGGCTGGCAATAAATCAAATGAAGTTCGTTCATCTACTATTTACATCCGCTGTAATTGATAGTCTTGCCAGACACTGAGTGCTTTTTCTAACTCCATGGTTTGATTTCCAAAAAAATAATGGTCACCAATAATTATTACCGGACGTTTTAAAAGAGTGTACTCTTTTAACAGCCAATACTTGACCTCAACCTCGGATAATCGATCCACCTCCAGTTGCTCTTGTTTTATAATTTGTGCTCTGCGATTCACTAAATCCACATATGTCCCGGATTTAGCACGCATCTTTTCAAGTTGCTCAACTGTTAGTGGCTGAGTCTTAATGTCCTGAAGCTCAAAGGCAGTAATCGGCTGGAACATTTTTAAGATTTTCTTGCAAGTATCACATGTGGATAGAAAGTAAATTTTTAACATTAAGCTTTATTTATCTTGCACACTAAATTACGTCAATCCATGTTACCACCCAAAAGTGAACTTATCATTCGGGACAATGGAGCTATATATCACCTCGGTATTAAACCTGGTCAGCTTGCTAAAACTATCATTACGGTAGGTGACCCGGACCGGGTAAATATGGTTAGTAAATATTTTGACCAATTAGAGTTCACCAGTCAGACCAGAGAGTTTGTCATCCATACCGGATACCTTGGCCATATAAGGCTTAGTGTACTATCCACTGGCATAGGCACCGATAATATTGACATTGTCTATAATGAAGCTGATGCACTTTTTAACATTATGGGAAACCCGGAAGTACATCAGACACTTAATTTTATCCGTTTGGGCACCAGTGGCACGGTCAATCCTGACATTCCTGTCGATGCTTTTGTGGTTTCACAATTTAGCCTTGGGCTGGATAATTTAGGTATCTTTTATCAAAGGCCAAACGAGGCTGCTCTGAACGACATGACCCTAGCCTGGTCTGAACAACTACCTGATGTGCCCCTGTTGCCTTATTTTGACATGGCGCATGAGCAACTGATCCCGATTTTTAGTTCCAACCTTACTCATCTTGGCATGACTGCCTCTTGTCCTGGCTTTTATGGCCCGCAAGGTCGTCAATTGCGTTTGGCACCTCAAGAATGGTTCCCTCGGGTCTTTGACTATCAGTACCGAGGAATGTCTATCACCAATCTGGAAATGGAAACCAGTGCTATGTACCGGTTAGGGCGTTTATTAAATCATCGATCTATTTCCTTAAATGTAATCTTAGCTAACCGGATCAAGAAATCATTCACTCAGCGTTACCCAGAAAATGTGGATGAATTAATCCGTTATGCTTTGAATCAAATCAAGAAACATTCCTCATTTTTTCTTGAGAGTGATCGGGTTTCCGGGTAGTGAAGCTTCATGTTCTCGAGTATATGCAGTTATGATATAAGTATAAGAACTTTTGTGTTTGGCATGGTAGTCAACATAATAATTTTTGGGGTTACCAAAGGGTGACTGATACAAGAGATATTTGGTATCGATAAGATTTCCTACTCGTGACCCATTGAATCGGTGAATCGTATAATAGTAAGCATTTAAGTCCTGCTCCCAGGTAATTCGAACAAACTTTTTTTTTGTTTTTTAACTTAATCACGTTTACTTTATTTAAGGTGGTCATGGTTAGTTTTGGAGGCATCGGCAATAAAGCCGGTCTCTTATAGTATTCCAACTTTAATGAATCGGAAAAACCTAACAGATTATCCTTAAACCATTTCGCACTAAAATAAATACTGCCTTGACATCCTGACATTGAACGGGCCAGCTTGATCTGATTAGGCATTTCTTCAGGGTTTTGCCAAGCTGCATGCGGATCTTGTCCGACCCTATACAAGGCATGACCAATGTAATAATTGCATTCATGCAAATTATTAGCCCACCACTGAGCGGCAATTTCCGGATCGATGAGCGGGTGACCTAAATAAAAATACAGTTGGGGAGCTACATAGTCTATCCACCCCTGCTCCATCCAGAAAAGTACATCCGCATACAAATCATCATAACAGGTCTGCCCCGCCTTGGTGGCCGATCCTCGCAAAGGGTCCTTATCTGCATTTCGCCACACACCAAAAGGACTTATGCCGAGTTGAACATAAGGTTTAATACTTTTTATGGTTTTATGCAGCTGATAAATCAAAACATTGACATTGTTCCGGCGCCAGTCGCCAAGGTCATAACCAGCCATAGAGCTTTGGCTATGGTTTAATACATCTGGAAATTCCTCCCCCTGGATGCGGTATGGGTAAAAATAGTCATCCAGATGAATCGCATCCAGATCATAGTTTCTAACTAGATCAGAAAGGACTTGAATGATATGATCCTGAACTTCAGGTAAAGAAGGATTAAAGTAATATTTTTCCCCATATTTTACGAACCATTCAGGATGCCGCTTAAGTGGATGATTGGAGGCTACTGATGTTAAATCATTATTATTTAATGCCCTATAAGGATTGATCCAGGCATGGAATTCCATGGAATGTTGGTGAGCCGTTTGGATCATGAACTGAAGTGGATCGTAAAATGGATTTGGTGGCTTACCTTGCTCTCCGGTGAGGTATTTGGACCAGGGTTCACTTGGAGAAGGATAAAAGGCGTCAGCACTAGGCCTGATTTGTACTATTAACGCATTAAAACCCAGCTCTCGCAGGGAAGAAACATACGCTGTAAATTCTTGTCGTTGAGCCTCAGGAGTTAAATTCGGTGAAGAAGGCCAATCAATATTTTCAACCGTTGCAATCCATGCTCCTCTAAATTCCCGACCAGCACTGTTCAGAGTACTTTGAGCATTTAGGGAATCGAACCAACAAACCAACAGAAGCCAGCAGATTTTATACCTGGCTCGTAAAAATTTAGTCATTGGCCCTAGCAATTATTTTTGATTGGCTTTGCGGTGGTCTGCCAGGAATTTTTCCAATCCCAAATCAGTCAATGGGTGTTTTAATAACCCTAAAATCGCTTCCAATGGGCAAGTAACCACATCAGCCCCAGCTTTTGCAGCATCAACGATGTGTTTACTGTTCCGGATAGAAGCAGCTAATATTTGTGTCTCATAGCCCTGGATGCTGTATATCTCGGCAATTTCTGCGATCAAGCCAATGCCATCCCAGTTAATATCATCAACACGACCGATAAACGGGGATAAATACGTAGCTCCAGCCTTAGCGGCAAGAATAGCTTGCCCGGCTGAAAAGATCAGTGTACAATTTGTAGCTATGTCATGTTCTGAAAAATAATGCAAGGCTTTAATCCCATCTTTAATCATGGGCACTTTTACCACAATATTGGGTGCAATGGAAGCCAGCTCTTTACCCTCTTTTACAATACCCGCATAATCGGTGGCAATGACTTCGGCACTGACATCTCCTGGTACCAATTGGGCAATCATGGCATAGTGTTCTCGGATGGCTTTATCTCCGGTAATACCTTCTTTAGCCATAAGAGACGGATTGGTAGTAACGCCATCTAAAATACCAAGATCGTGTGCTTCTTTGATCTGCTCCAAATTTGCGGTATCAATAAAAAACTTCATGCTTACAATATATTTAACTTTTTAATCATGCAAAGTTAAATAAAATCCATGGCTACAACGCCTCTTAAATTTCATTTACTTTTAGATGAATAATTCAATTAATTATGCAAATAGTTCTGGACAGTCCTGCAATCAAGGTTATGCAAAGTGCCTTTTATCAAACAAATACCGCCATGATTGTTCTTCCAGGCTTGACTTTGTTAACCGACCCTGGTTGGATACCCCACGAAGTAGCGTTTATTCAAAAACAGCTTCATGATCATAATCAACCTTTGTTTTTAGCCTTTACCCATGCCGATTATGATCACCTTGCAGGCTCGGGAGCATATTCGAATTGCCGTAATATCATGTCTACGACCATGGCTGAAAAAACTCAGCAGGAGAAAGTCATCCAAAAAATAGCCGATTTGGATCAACAATTTTATTTTGTAAGGCCATATAAAGTGACGTTTCCTTATCCCGACATAGTTATCTATAGCCCCGAGCAACATTTTTCAATTAATAATAACGAATTTATTGCCCTACTCATTCCTGGGCATTCTGCTGAAGACATGGCTTTATATAATCTTGATCTTGGCATTCTGGTCTTAGGCGATTATTTGAGTAAACTAGAATTCCCCTTTATTGAATACAACTATGCTAGTTACTACAAATCGTTGGACAAATTACATCAGTTTATCAGCCTGTATAAACCCAAATTAATCGTGCCCGGCCATGGACCATATTATGAGGACTACCGTGAAACTCTACACAGGATCAGTATTGATTTAAGTTACCTGGAAAATCTAAAAGTTAAATCCAGCCCTTGGGAAGAATGGGCCGGTTCTTATACTTTTGCTGAAAGTTTGTTATCAGCGCACCAAAAGAACTTGAAATATATAGTACCTGATTGAAAGTTATTTGTTAATGCCACAAAGATGAAAACTGCTATTGTAACCGCCTTGAAGAATACATTTTCTGGTACACCCTGGTATGGAGAATCATTTTGGTCAGTCATTGCGTCGCTTGAATCCCATGACTTAAATAAAACAACACCTTCAGGGAAAAGTATTGGACATGTGTTAAACCATATATTAGCCTGGAGAACTTATGCGTTAGAACAATTGTCTGGCAATAAAGATTATTATCTGGAGGTCGGCAGTATTCAGGATTGGGATATCACCAAGAATTTTGACTCCGATAGTTGTCACATTCTGCTTACGGCTATTAAAAACAATCAAGAAAAACTCATTCAGGCCATTTCCAGTTTACCAGAACAACATCTAAAGCATAAGGTCCCAGGTAAAAAATATACGTTCTATGACTTAATCCTAGGCATTCGCGACCATGACATTTACCATTTAGGACAAATTTCCCTGATCAAAAATAATCTTTAGAATGATGTCGACCCAGGTGCGCCTTAAAAAAGGAAAGTCCTCTCTTTTAGCATTAAGATCACCATGGATTTTTTCCGGTGCTTTGGAAAAACTGCCTCCAAATCTTGAACAGGGACAATGGGTAGATGTGTTGGATGAATATGGTCGAATTGTGGCTACTGGACATTTTCATCCCAGCTCCATTGCTGTGCGGGTCCTTCAGTTTCATGAAATGGATGACCTTAAAGGATTTTACCAGGAAAAACTTTGTCAGGCCTATCACCTACGCCAACGGTTAGGTTGTATTCATAATCAATCAACTTCAGCGTATCGATTGGTGCACGGGGAAGGTGATGGTCTGTCTGGATTAATTATTGATGTTTATAGCCAGGTCGCCATCATCCAGTGTCACACATTAGGTATGTGGCGCGATATACCTCATATTCTGGAGGGCTTGTTGGGCCTTCCGGGTACACCAGTTATTTCTGTCTATACAAAAAGTGCGAGTGTTTTACCTCATGCCGATGTGCAAGACGGCTTCCTTTTTGAACCAAAGGTCGATGCACTTGAAGTGATCGAATCCGGCATTAAATATAAAGTCGATTTTATTCAAGGCCAGAAAACGGGTTTGTTTTTAGATCAACGCAATAACCGGGCTTTATTGTCGAATTATTGTCGAAATAAAAAAGTACTGAACACCTTTTGTTATACCGGAGGATTTTCATTAGCTGCATTGCAAGGTGGAGCCGACGAGGTGGTTTCTGTTGATCAGAGCAGCTGGGCCATTGATCATGCCATAAAAAATGTTGAAGCTAATTTCGGTACATCTTGTGGACACACGGCAGTAATATCCA
>JAYRWN010000002.1:0-6051 GCA_041917975.1 Saprospiraceae bacterium
AAAGCCGGTCAGGTTAATTACGCGGATTATGATTTAAAAAATATTCAACTGGAAGGAGAATATCGTGGAGATTCATTACTGCTAAAACAATTCAGTGGAGTGGTGAACCAAAGCGGCCTAAACGCAAATGGATTATTGGCAGGAGTTTATGCCTGGAGTGATGGTAAAGGAAAATTGACTGGAGATCTAAAATTAACTTCTCCGGAATTTAAGGTTGATCCCTGGATGTCGGCAGAAGAACCCAGTTCAACCCCCGCCCCCAGTGTTGCTGAAAAAATTTTACCGGAAAATACCCAAGTGTCCATCAACACGAATTTAGGTAAAGTAACCTACGATACTTATACGTTGACCAATCTGAAAGGAACGATTCAACTCGTGAATCAGGTACTGGAAATGCATGAAATAGACGGTCAAGGCTTTGGTGGCGCATTCACTCTTGATGGGGTGTTTGATGACAGCGGCTTGCAGCCAGCCTTCAATTTTAAATATGATTTGAAAAAACTGGCTATGGCCAAATTATTCCAGTCCTCCTCCATGTTCCGGAAATTAGTACCTATCGCGGAATTTTTAGATGGCACCCTTTCTTCTTCGGTGGTCATGAGTGGCCAACTGGATAAGGATATGAATCCCGTGTGGGATGAATTCGATGCTGCCGGGTTATTGGAAACCTTTAATGGAATTATTTCCAAATTTGGCCCTTTGGAAAAAGCGGCCAAAGAATTTAAATTTCCTACTCTTAATATTCTTAAATGGGAAAAATCCAAAAATTGGTTTACAGTAGAGAAAGGTACACTTATCGTAAATCCTTTTCCTATTCACTACCAAGGATTAGAAATGATTATTTCCGGTAAACATCAAATCGATCAAGACATTGCCTACAACGTCATGTTTAAATTTCCCCGCGAAGTTTTACAAAAAAACAACCTGACTGCACAATTCAATTCTGGAATCTCCTGGTTAGCAAATCAAGTGAAACAAAAAGGTTTAAATGTTGGCACTCTGGACACCATCTTCATACAGATGGCTTTAAATGGAAACATTAAAGACCCGGCTGTAAAATTTACCTGGGCCGGTGACCTCTCCGGAAAACCAATGGAGCAACAAGTTACCGATCAACTTAAATCGGCAGTGGAAGAAAAAAAGGATTCGTTAGTTAAAGATATCCAGAAGGAAACACAAAAAATCAAGGACAGTGCCATAACCATTCTGGAACAAAAAACCAATGAAGCTGTCGATGTCGTTTCAGAAAAAGCCAAGGAGGTGGTTGATTCGGCCGGCAAAGTTATCGGATCAAAAGCCAAAGAAGTTATTGATTCTACTTTGGCTGATAAATTAGGTAAAGCTGTTGATTCTACAGCACGCTCTAAAATAGATACTTTGCTGGGAAAAAAAGGCAAAGAAGAAGTAGACAAAATAAAAGATCAAATAAAAAATTGGGATCCTTTTAAAAAGAAAAAGAAACCGGAAGGTAATGGGCAATAGAAAGAATAACTACTTTTTCACACCCCCAACTCAATCATTTTCCAGGCCATCTTTAGACTAAATATGATGATGAAATTTTGGCTTTTAAAACTTGTTTTCATCACTATGTTCTTTGCCCCCGGTTGTGCTAAAATAAGTGAAAGTGCTGAGGTTATGATCAGGGTAAAAAACCTTAGTGACTTTGACTTTGATGAAGTTATTCTTTATAGTGATACGTTAGGCTTTTTACCTGCCCAATCTGTCAGCCCATATTTCTCTAAACCACAGGCCTTTCGTTACGCCAGTGTATATGTGTCCGTGGATACGTTCAGATTTGGATTGACAGCAATAGATTATGTTGGGGAAAAACCTTTAGAACCCGGTAACTATACTTTCAACCTTAATATTTCCGCGTTAAGCGCTTCTGGTGTTTTGACCCAAACCCTGGTTAAAGATTAAATAATTAATTTTAGAGAACATTAGAATTTCCAGGCCACAAAGTCACTATTATCTGACTTTAATATTTTCGATAATAATGTAGCCCCATTGTTTAGAACAACTATCCGTTGGTTGATAAAATCTCACATTAACCGGAAGGGGAAATTTGGAATTTTCCAAGTCTATATTGGAGCCTTTCGGCAGGTTTTCAAACAAATAGGCGGTATCCTGGACGGACAACCAATAGCCATTGCAACAGCCACAGCGCACTCCAAAACAGGCACATTTACGGGCATCTATACCCGTGATTTGTGCGTCAAACCATTGGTATTCTTTTTGGCAAGCTGACCAAATTAATAGGGACAATAGCCCTGCGGATATTTTTTTCATCATACTCTTAAAGACGATTCAAAAAGGATAACCGTTTGGACAACAACCAAAATAATGCAAAGTTGATCTGTTGTTAACTGCCATTCGTCTAAGAATCATTTGTGCTGGCCATCGTTGAATAACAAATTAAATAAATTTAACTATTTTAGACTAAAAAAAATTGTACGAGCTAAATAAGTCCCTGGAATTATTGCATCCTATCTCCACGGTGTGGGAATTAATTCATGACCCGCTGCAGTTAGCCACCTGTGTGCCCGGGATGACAGAAATCACCGCTCTTCCCCAGGAAAAATACCGGATGCAGATGCACATCAAAACGGGATTATTGGACACCAAAGCCGTTGGTATTGCCCAGATTGTGTCCGCCGATCCGGCAAATTTTGAAATCATAATTATAGGTGAAGGAGAACAGATTATGAAAGGTGTGAAAGTCCGCATACATCAAAAGATCTTTCCGCTATCGGCAGGTTGCACACTAAAAATCAATATCAAAATAAATGGAATTCCCTCCAGCAATGAACAATTGATCATGTCAGTTTCAGCTTATTATTTTGATTTGTTTTTGCGCAATGTGCAGAACAAATTGGATGGCAAGGCAGTAGATACCAGCTTACACGCCGGCGCTTTGATCAGCAGCGTTATCAAAAATAAACTCAAGGGATGGTTTAAACAATAGTTCCTAAAAACTTATCAATAGGTATATAGACTCTGCCCATCAAGGGACCTCATTCATGAACGGAGTAAACAATTACTAAGAAAATTATCTAAAAAGAGAAATTTAACCCAATCTCACCATGTTAAACAAGGGTAAAAAAGAAGGCGGCCAAAAATCCGGCAATAGTGAGTAAACCCACTTCCGGCCCACCGTCTTCGTAGGCTTCCGGCATCATGACCGAAGCCACCATGGCTAAAATTCCGCCTCCAGCTACAGCTTCGACGAAAGTAATCAAGGCAGGAGGGGCATCCAATAAAAACGCATTACCTAAAACAGCAGCTATAGTTCCGGACAGGATGAGAGCACCCCATAAACTATAAATGCGGATCTTCGAAAATCCAGCCTGGATCATAGCACTGGAACTCGCCATGGCTTCGGGTAAATTAGACAAAAACACCGCTGCTAAAAAGGTAAAATCATAGGTAGCGAAACTTAAAAAACCTGCCCCGATAACAATAGATTCGGGGATGGTGTCCATCATCGCACCGATAAATAAAGCCAATGGAGAACCCGTTTTAGCTTGTGTTTGCAAGGCTGCGGATTCTTCAGCATAAGTCAGGCGTTGGATATTGGATAATGCCACATTTTGCCAATGTATTTTGTCTACCTGGCTACCGATTTCTTGTACGTTGGATAAAATCCGCTGCGAACTCAATTTCTCCACGGCCCGTTTCAAATTAGGTGAAACCGTAATTAAGGCCTCAAAATGTTCTTTATTGATTTTTAACAATTTCGCCGCAGTCACGCAGCGGGCGGAAGCGTAGCGCGGCTCGCCGGACAATAAAGCCATCTCCCCAAAAGAATCACCAGGGGACAGCGAGGCAATCACATGATCCTCAATATCACCCGGTTGAATGATGTCCACTTGTCCTTCGCTGATGAGATATAACCCATCAGCTGCATCACCCAAATTAAACACTACTTCCCCGGGGGTGAAATCCATTGGGGTAACAAAATCCAGAATGGCTTGGATTTCTTCCGGCGGCAAAGAACGCAATAAAGCTACATTGGACAGTTTTTCAAGCAATCCTTTTGACTCCTGACGCTTCTTATTTAACAGATAAAACTTAGCTAATGCGGGATGCCGAATAGCGGCCCCTCGTTTTTCCAGGGCTTTGTTGCCTAAATAATAACCCAGCCCTCCAAAAATAAAGCCTCCGGAGACAATAAGCCAAGCCAGCCAGCCAGAATATTGTTCTTTTTCAATCAGATGACTGGCACCATATAAGGCTAATTGAATAGCCAAAGCCTGAATGAGTGCGCCGGTACCAAATGCCATGATATTGGCAATTAGCCGGTGGGATGGACGCATATAAGTTCCCAGTCCAACACCTACTACCATGGACAACATAGAAACAATGGCTAAGCACGCTGCAGAAAATATTCTTAATGCTTCATCGTTTAGCCATGAATCCATAGGTTGGGAATCTTACTTGCTATTTTTGGAGAACAACAATACGAATTTTTAGGTAAAAAAATTAAAGGGTATAAGCGGTTAACTCTATTTTAGCATGAAATAGCTAGGATGAATAGTGACCAAAGTAATAAAATGAAGGTGCTGGAAGCATTACAGATTATTCCCGGTATCGGCAAAGCCGCTGCCCTGGATCTCTGGAACATAGGTATCAGAAAAGTTTCTGACCTGAAAAATCGTAATCCAAAAGAGTTATATAACCATCTGAATTACGTCACCGGCCGGACGCACGACATCTGCATGTTATATACGTTTCGCTGTGCCGTTTATTACGCTTCCGAAAGAGTACATCAACCTGAAAAACTCAAGTGGTGGAATTGGAAGCGAACTCCTTATAACGAATCATAACCTAACCATGATAAAAATATTATGCCTTGGCGAGGCGCTCATCGATATGATCTGTACGGATAAAGGCAGTCCTTTGCACGATGGGGTAAACTTTGTGAAAAAATCCGGGGGAGCCCCAACCAACGTGGCAGCAGCCATTGCCGCCTTAGGCGGCTTAGTAAGTTTATCCGCCAAAGTTGGTCGAGATCCTTTCGGCAAACATTTAATAGATATCCTGCAAACCTTTGGCGTGGACTCACGCTATATTCTGGAAGACAAGGATCATTTTACCACCTTTGCGTTTGTATCTCTAATGGCTAATGGCGAACGGGATTTTTATTTTAACCGCGGTGCAGATGGCTATTTAAACAAGGCTGAAGTAGATGAGTTGCCCGTGAATGAATATGGTGTAGTACATTTTGGTTCGGCTACTGCTTTTTTGGCCGGAGATTTAAATGAAGCCTATCACCATTTGTTGGAGTTGTCGTTACACCGCAATCGTTTTATCAGTTTTGATCCTAATTATCGCCAATTATTGTTTGGAGATAAACCCGGTAGGTTTAAACAGCAGTCCTGGGAATTTATTGCTGCTTGTAACTTTCTCAAAGTGAGTGATGAAGAAGCAACGTTGCTGACGGGGCACGCCGACATGACTGAAGCCATTCAGGCTTTTCGTCAAAGGACTTCCGCGGTGGTCGCGATTACGATGGGGAAAGAAGGTACACTTTTAGGCCATCCGGAGGGTATATTTGTGGTCCCCAGTATTGCCATAACCCCGGTGGATACTACCGGAGCAGGGGATGCTTTTGTAGGTGCCGTATTATATCAGGTAAGTCAATTATTGGAGACAAAATCTCTACTAACTTTGGCTGAATGGCAAAACATCATCTATCAGGCCAATAAAGCCGGCGCGAGAACCTGCGAATATTTAGGGGCAATGGAAGCATTTAAACATCTGCATGCCGGGATTTTTAGTAACTAGTCTTGATCAGTTATGTCTTACTCTTCTGAAGATTTAGCCCAATTGGTGGTTGGCTTTGAAACCGCGACACTTCCAGCGCAGGAGTGGACTCATGAAAAACATCTGGCCATGGCTATGTGGTATTTACACCATTATGATGTCGAAGACGCAACCATCCGCATTCGCAGCGGTATCATCCATTATAATCTGGCCCAAGGCAATCAAAATACCGTGCAGAGTGGATATCATGAAACCATTACCTTGTTTTGGATTGACTTAATCAAA
>JAYRWN010000003.1:0-10138 GCA_041917975.1 Saprospiraceae bacterium
CCCGTAACCAGAGTAGAAGGACATGGCCGGGTGACCATCCACCTGGACGAATATGGTAAAGTCAAAGATTCTTTTTTTCACATTGTTGAATTCCGTGGATTTGAGCGGTTTATCCAGGGACACCCCTATTGGGAAGCGCCCGTATTGGTACAGCGCCTGTGCGGTATCTGTCCCGTTAGCCACCATTTGGCTGCCGCCAAGGCCATCGATCAACTGGTCGGCATCGACCCGGAAACCCTTTCTCCAACCGCATCAAAGTTGAGAAGACTTTTGCATTATGCGCAAATCTTTCAGTCCCATGCCTTGCATTTCTTTTATTTGGCTTCACCGGACCTTTTATTTGGCATGGATGCCCCGGTGAGCAAACGCAACGTGGTAGCCGTAGCTCAAGCGAACAAAGAACTCGCCACTAAAGGCATTCTGATGCGCAAGTTCGGTCAGGAAATCATCAAGGCGCTTACCGGCAAAAAAATACACGGGATCATGGCCGTGCCCGGCGGCGTACACAAGACCTTGTCCCCTGAAGAACGGGATTATTTTTTGAATGGTGAAAATATACCGTCGATAGACACTATGATCGAGTGGTCCCTGGAGATGGTAGACTTCATGGCTGATTATCATGTAAAAAATAAACAGTTCCTGGATGACTTTGCCACCTTTGAATCGGGTCATCTCGGTATGGTTGATGAGCAAGGGAGGTTGGAGCTTTATCATGGCCCACTGCGTGCCATAGATGCAGGCGGTATTCGCACCCTGAACGACGTACCTACC
Organism: Saprospiraceae bacterium; assembly: GCA_041917975.1. Lineage (GTDB taxonomy): Bacteria > Bacteroidota > Bacteroidia > Chitinophagales > Saprospiraceae > JAYRWN01. The sequence goes on from JAYRWN010000003.1 coordinate 772, forward strand.
GACCATTATCAGCAGTATTTTGCCGAAGGTGTCGAAAAATGGTCTTACATGAAGTTTCCTTATTTGAAACATTTAGGGCGTAAAAAAGGCTGGAACAGGGTAGGGCCTTTGGCCAGAATGAATGTGTGCAACAGCATAACCACCTCGCTGGCCGAAAAAGCCCGGCAGGACTTTTTTGCCTTTGCGGGAACAAAAGTGGTTAATGCCACCATGTATACACACTGGGCCAGGCTCATCGAAATCCTGCATTGTGGAGAGTTGATTCGCGATTTATTGCATGATCCGGAATTGCTGGGCAACGACCTGCACCGTGAAGGAACGCACAGGTTGGAAGGCATTGGCATTATCGAAGCTCCCCGCGGTACGCTTACCCACCATTACCAGGTGAATGAAAAAGGGATGATCACCCGCTGTAACTTAATAGTTTCAACCACCCATAACAATGATGCCATGAATACGGCCGTGAAATGGGTGGCCGATAAAGTATTAAATCAGTCCGGCACCATCACCGAAAACATGTTGAACCAGGTGGAAGTGGCCATCCGGGCTTTTGACCCTTGCCTGAGTTGTGCTACCCAAGCTCTGGGTAAAATGTCCTTAATTGCTGAACTTTATGACAGTCAAAACAACCTCATCGAATCCAAACGCAGATGTTAGAGCAAAAGCCCTTATCCTGGCCATCGGTAACGACAGCAGAAATGATGATGGATTAGGGTGGGCGGCAGCCGATAAGTTGGCTCACTTTCACCCGGCCGTTCAGGTGGAAATGTGCTACCAGCTACAGGTAGAAGATGCGGAGTTAATCCAGTCTTATCCTTTGGTAATTTTTATTGATGCCAGTAAAGATAAGTACATCCGGGGGTTTCAATGGGAACAAACTCCCTATGTAGATAATATCTATACTATGAACACGCATGCTTTGAAACCTACTGAAGTGTTGGCGCTATGCGATCAAGTGTATGGACAAAGACCCCTGGCTTATACCCTTGCCATCAGCGGCTACAAATGGAAGTTGAAAACAGGATTGACCAATAAAGCAAGACGGAACCTGGATGATGCCATTACTTTTTTAATGCAGTGGATAAATCAAGCGGTGAAATAAAAATTCAATCCGTGCTAAAAAAGCAAAGTCAGGACATAGATTAACATCCCCAGGCAGAGGATAAGTTTGGATATTGTACCAGCTAAAAAACCCAAAAAACTACCTATACCGCTGCGCACGGCTGTAGTAGTGTCTTTGCCAGCAATAAGTTCCCCGGCTACTGCGCCCAAAAACGGACTGACAATCACGGATAAAGGACCGATGAGCGGGGTTAATAAAAATAATCCCAGAATCATCCCGATCGTACTTCCCCGTTTTCCGGCTTCGGTGCCGCCAAATTTTTTAGTACCCCACACTGGAAGATAAAAATCCAAGAAGGTAACCAAAGCGGTACCGGCAGCGAAGGTGATCAGAAACAGGTAATTTTGCTCTGCCATCATCTCGCGGTAGGTCGGGCGGAAAAGGAGCAATAATAGCCCACACATTGCTAAAGGAGGGCCTGGTAAGGCTGGTAAGACCGAACCGATAAGTCCTATTGCAATGAGCACTAAGGTTAACACGATAAAGAAGACATCCATGCTTAGCGGATTTTATACCCCTTAAACAACAAGAATAGAGTTGCACTAATTTCAGCAATGTAAGTTTTGCTGCAAGAATATCAGACCAGGGCAGTTTATCTACCGGCGAATGTCATTTAATAATTCCTGAATGTTTTCTTCTATTTCAGCGGGTTCTAGCCCGGCTTTAAACAGTTGTTGGCCAATGCCCACGGCTACCGCACCCTGGTGGAGCCACGGACCAACACTGGAAGCTACCGGTTCGACGCCTCCGGTGACAATAAGTTTCAACCAGGGCATAGGACCTAGAAGGGCTTTTATATAGGCCGGACCGACCACGCTGCCCGGAAAAACTTTAATAAATTCTGCCCCGGCTTGGTGGCACTGAAAGATTTCCTGTGGGGTCAATCCTCCCGGTATCCAGGGCACCAGGCTTTGGCGGCAAGCATCACCGACTTCTTTGGTCATCACCGGCTGTACCACGAATTTGGCGCCCGCCTCAATAAACCATTGCGCATCCTCTGCAGTATAAATGGTGCCTACCCCAAGGTTAAAGTCCGGGCACTCATTCTGTACCACCTGCGCTAAATAATGAAACACCTCTTTGCCAGCAGGTCCACGGTTGGTAAATTCAAAAAAGCGCAAGCCTGCTTTCCAGGAGGTGCGCACCAAATCAGCCACATAGGCGCCGTCAGCATGATAGACCACCGGTATGACTGGCGCTGAATGCAGTAAGGACAAAAGTTCCATTGGTTTTTTTGTTTACAAGTAAATGGTTTTCCCGCTGCGGAACGACTCATCGGCTGCCAGGACTATCTTCAAGCTGTTTACGGCGTCTTGCAGGTGCTTAGATAGATCAAGGTCCTCCCGAATAGCTTTTAATAAATAGGCTTGTTCTAAAGCACAAAGGGCGTCATGATCCGGTTCATCAGCTGTACTAAACCAGGTGTCTTTATGGGCAAAATTACCCAGGTCATTTACTTCTGCCGAGTGCAACAAAAGTCCCCCGGTTTTGGAATGACTGTCGATATCCGCAGATTCATCTTTTCGCTCTCCACTTTCATCCACAATGCTTACGGATCCCTTTGGTCCAATGACATCTTTCACAAAAAATGCGGTCTGACTCATCATCGGACCCCATCCGGCTTCATACCAGCCTACCGAACCATCATCAAAGGTGACCTGCAAATGACCGTAATTATACATTTTTGGGTCTATCTCATTGGTTAGCCGGGCGCCTATTCCACTCACTTTCACTGGGCTGGCCCCGGTCATCAGGCACATGATGTCGACATAATGAACACCGCAATCCACAATCGGAGACATGGACTTCATCAACTGTTTGTGGGTATACCACTGGTGACCGGCGCTTTGTTGATTTAAGTTCATACGCATGACCAGGGGCTTTCCCAGCCCTTGGGCTAACTCAATGAACTTAGTCCAGGCCGGATGCACACGCAGGATGTACCCCACCACCATTTTGCGTTGTTTCTTTTTGGCCAGGTCCACCAAGGCTTGCGCTTCAGCGACTGAGGTGGCCAGAGGTTTTTCGATAAACACATGGGCGCCGGCTTCCAAACTTTTCCGGCAATATTCAGCATGGGTTTCCGGATAAGTGTTGATCGAGACCACGTCCGGTTTGGTTAGCCGCAGCGCCTCATCAAAATCAGCATAAGTTGGATAGCCCCCTAATTCGGCGGATAATTTGTTGCGGCTCTCCGCACTTCTGGCTACCAGACCCACTATTTTGAATTCAGGCATGGCATGATAGGCCCGGGCATGTGAGGTGCCCATGTTGCCACAACCGACGACCAATACACTCAATTTATTCATGATGTTAAGATTGCAAATAGGTTTAGTTACAAATAAAGATAAAGTTGTGAAATGTTGTATTTAAATGCCCCGGGCCTTGAGACCTTTTTTTATTTTTCAGGTGTCAGAACTTAATCGCCCTGGTGATAACTGAAGTGGTCTGTTTCCGGTAGAGCAAGCAAATTTTCTAGTTCGGAGTCCTAATATACCACTTCAGTAAGTCAAATTTTCAGGTGAGGTCATCAAAAATTAGTTTTGGGTTTACTCATTTTCTTAAAACAAATCTTGTTGATTATGAAAAAACTCTGGTTTCTAGCCCTTTTAGCCACCGCAGTGGTAGTTACTCAATGTAGTAAAAATGATGATGATGATCCGGAGCCAACGGATCCTTGCGCGAATAAAACAGTAACTTATACCAAAGACATCAAGCCCATTTTAGAAACCAAATGTAACAGTGGCCAATGCCATGGAGCCGGCGCTCCTCGACCAAATTGGACTTCCTTTGCTACAGTTAAAGCAGCAGCGACCAATATACGGAATCAAGTTTCGGCTAAGACCATGCCGAAAGCACCTAATCCACCCTTATCTCAAGCGGAAATTGACCTGTTTGTCTGTTGGGTGAAAAGCGGTACTCCAGAATAAATCATATCGGTCATAAATTCCTGGTTATTTTCCTAGGCCTGTACTTATACCGTACAGGCCTTTTTTTATTTGATATTTTTATGTATTGCGATGTAAAATTTCGACAAAGGTGGTTCGTTAATAAAAAAAGTTCTTGAGTTAGTGCATTTGGATATTATTTAGCATCTTCACCGGCACTAAAAAATCTTTTATCCTTTGTTTATGTTCCAAATTGTTCATCAACCCAAAGAATACGATGTCGTGGTGGTTGGATCTGGAGCGGGTGGGGGTATGGCTACCAAGATCCTGGCGGAAGCTGGCTTGAAAGTAGCCCTCCTGGAAGCAGGTCCACATTACGATCCGAAAAACCCCGAACAGCAAACCCAATTAAAGTGGCCCTTGATGTCTCCGCGGCGTGGTGCAGGCACTACCCGGGCCTTTGGCGATTTTGATGCTGCCTATGGTGGATGGGAAATATCCGGCGAACCTTACACCCGTGTGAAAGGAACTCAATTCGATTGGTTTCGTTCGCGCATGCTAGGAGGTCGGACCAACCATTGGGGACGTATCTCTCTGCGCTTCGGTCCTAAAGATTTTAAACGTCGCAGTATCGATGGCCTGGGTGATGACTGGCCTATTTCTTATGACGATGTAAAACCATATTACGACCAGGTAGAGAAGCTCATCGGGGTATTTGGCACCAAAGAAGGTTTGCCCAACGACCCGGATGGTTTTTTTCTTCCGCCGCCTAAACCCCGGTTGCATGAGCTTTTGTTAGCCAAATCGCTAAAGAACAGCAGCATTCCGGTTATTCCATCGCGGATGTCTATGGTTACGCGGCGCGTCCATAAAGACCGGGGCACGTGTTTTTATTGTGGTCAATGCGGTAGGGCGTGTTCAGTCTATGCCGACTTTTCCTCCAGTTCGGTACTGGTGCTTCCGGCAGTGGCTACCGGAAACGTGGACCTATTCGTCAATGCCATGGCACGTGAAGTGATAACCGACGGTAATGGTAAAGCCAAGGCCATTTCCTACATCAATAAAGAGGATAATCAGGAATACCAGGTTAAAGGTAAAATCATCATCCTGGCCGCTTCCTCATGCGAGTCGGCGCGGCTCTTATTGAATTCCAAATCCCCTCAGTTTTCTAACGGGCTAGCCAACGGTTCCGGGGTCATCGGCAAGTACTTGCACGACTCCACCGGAGCCAGCCGTGGTGCGTTGTTGCCCCAATTTTTAGACCGTGAGCGGTATAATGAAGATGGAGTTGGAGGTATGCATGTGTATACGCCCTGGTGGCTGGATAATAAAAAACTGAACTTCCCCCGTGGTTATCACATTGAATATGGCGGAGGCCAGGGAATGCCCGGATACGGTTTTGGGTTTGGGTTAGAGACCCTGAATGGTCTCGTGGCCGGCAAAGACGGTCAGCAGAGAGCCGGTGGTTATGGCGTAGGGTTTAAACAGGATATCCGCCGTTTTTATGGAGCAACTTTTGGTATGGCCGGGCGGGGAGAATGTATAGCTCTGGAAAGCAACTATTGCGAAATCGACCCTAATCAGGTAGATCAATATGGCATCCCTGTCCTGCGTTTCCATTATAAGTGGTCGGATAATGAAATCAATCAGGCCCGCCACATGCAGGATACCTTCGAAGAAATTATTCAAGCCTTGGGTGGTATACCGTTGGGCAATAAGCCTGGTAAGGATACCGAATATGGTTTGGCTGCACCGGGACGTATCATCCATGAAGTAGGTACTGTCCGGATGGGCAACGATCCGAAGAAGTCGGCGCTCAACCCCTATTGTCAGGCGCATGAAGTGAATAATCTCTTCGTCGTGGACGGGGGACCATTTGTGTCACAAGCCGATAAAAACCCAACTCTGACGATTATGGCTTTGGCCTGGAGAAGCAGCGAGTATATAATTGACCAACTGAAAAAACAAAACATCTGATGGATCGTCGCAAAACTTTAAAGACCCTCGTGGCCGGCGCAGTAGGTGGCGGATTGGTTATGACCGGCTGTAAAACAGAACCGCAAACTTCTGCAACCGTGCCACCCTCACCATCGGTTAATGATCTGTACGGTCGTTTGCCGGAGGAGATCAAACGCGATGCGGAATTACAAGCTAAAACATTTTTTAACGCCCATGAAATGGCTTCATTGGGTATTCTATGCGACCTGATAATTCCTGCTGATGAGGTGAGCGGAAGCGCCACCCAAGCCAAAGTACCTGAGTTTATCGAATTTATGATGAAGGATCAGCCCCACCTCCAGACCGATGTACGCGGCGCACTAAAATGGATGGATTACCGCTGTTTGCAGGACCATGGCAAAACATTTAAAGATTGTACAGCGGAGCAGCAGACGGCATTGCTGGATAAATTAGCTTACCCTGATGAGGTTCCTGCTGACTGTAAATCCGGAGTAAAAGGATTTAATTTAATCCGCAATCTCACCGCCACCGGATTTTTTACCACCGAAATAGGTATTAAGGACCTGGGGTATAAAGGCAATCAACCTAACGTGTGGGATGGCCCACCGGCTGAAGTCATGCAAAAATACGGCCTCAGCTACGATGAAAAATATCTGCCGCTATATGTCAATCAGGATTTACGCGAGCAGCTCATCAGTTGGGATGACGCCGGGAATATTGTGGGGTAAACCACTTCGAAAGTTAATAATTGCCCCATTGCGGTGAATTTAGCAATCAGAAGGGCTGCCATCTTAATGAGAATTAACCTAAAAGATGTACGACCCCATCGGGGTCGCATGGTTCCGTGTGTTGATACTTTGTTATAAATATGCGAACCCTTCGGGTTCGATCATACGTTATTATGGTCGTTTAAAGCATCCTGAAGGGGTACCATCTTTATGAGAATTAACGTAAAAGATGTACAACCCCATCGGGGTTCGTACCATTCTGTATTTTGGTCAATTATATTAGTTAGATCCCTGATCATTTATCCACATTAGCCGAATAGCAACTGCAAAACAAGCAAACACCAAAATAAATACCACCAGCAAACTGTATTGAAGCATCGGTTGCTGAGAGCCCTGCGGATAAAAGATTTGCATAATTGTACGCGAAGCCCATAAGATGGCGGAAGCGGAAAGCAACACCAGCAGCGAAAATTTTTCCTGCGGAGCTTTATATGCGACTAACATATTGGCTAATCCAAATAATACCAGCGACAAAGAAAAAAACAAGTTAATGGCCCTCACCGCCAATACCAGTTCTGTGGCCTCTGCATCGATGTAGCTGGACCAGTTCCAGAGTTTAGGTAAAAAAAAATGCCAGACCCCAAAACCTATGCTGCTCAGGCTTCCGGTGGTGATAGATAGTTTTGTTAGTCCGGTCATTTTTCACTATTACATTTTCGTCTGCTGATAGACAGCAAATTTGGCTAAAAAGTCCGGATGTTCTTTTGTGGGAACTGACGAGAATATCCTGAATATTAATCTGGAAATTAAAGGTACTCCAGAGGCGTTGCTTATTTTTCTATTCGTGATCATCAATTTTGTTTTTACCAAATACCCAGGCTGCCGCCGCTGAAGCAACCGTCATGGCTAAAATGCTGCAGGGTAAATCCGCCAAAACTCCGGTCAATGAAAAGTGGTGGGAGGAAGCGTACAACCCGGAATTAACTGAACTCCAAAACAGAAATCCAACAATGAAGCCTTTAACAATGCCGGAAGTAAAGGTCCTGGCGCCAGACCATTTTATAACCGTGGCAATAAAAAAGCCCATGGTTAAGGCCGTGACGACCATAGCCCAACCTACCAATTGATCCGGAGGTCGCACCAGCTGTTTTTGAAATTCCACCGATAACGGTGGATTGGCTTCAAAAACATCTTTTAGGATTAAGAAATAGGCTCCCGCATTCATGACCAGATTGACCACGGTGGCCGTTAATCCGGCGAAAATAAAATTCTTGTTCATTATTCTTGAATTAAACTGATGATTAAAAATATGTCAGGTCATATCGCATCGCAGAGAGTTTCATTTTTCTTGCAGAATTTTTACACCCCAGGGTAGATAACCCATACACATGAATAAAGCACCAAAAGTGCTAATGAGCTCTATATCGGGGTTATTTAATAATACGAGCCCCAGGATAATAAATATCCCTTGCCATTTACGGATTATTTGTTCTTTCAAGAGTCCCACGGTCTGCAGTATGGCGCCAATGGGCAATAAAGGCAATAACCAAACTACCCACAATAAACCGGCTTTGTCAAGTATAACCTTCAAATAAGGTACAAAGGCTTGGAATTCCGTTTCTGGTAAGGTGTCGAATGCCGAAAGCACTAAGCACAAAGCCCCTTTGTCTACAGCTAAAATAAACGTACCAAATAAACCGATAACTCCACCCCAAAATCCCCAGCTTTTGCCTTTTGCTTGTAATAAATTCATGGTGCCAATAAGTTCTATCATAATGACCGGAACCGCGAACATGACCATGAAATGTCCAAGGTGATACATCGGCTGATGATGAAACCTCCCAACTAATTGTTCAACCGTTTGTAATGGCTCCATTTTAAACAGGTTAGGATGCAATACAAATCCGGTCAGTAACATGACCGGAAACAGGATCAGTGAAACAGCAAATCCTTTCTTTTTAATTGTTTCTATACTCATGATTATTGATTAATAAACTCTGACGACCACATTTCCTTTTTTATGTCCCTGGTCCACATATCTGTGTGCTTCCACCATTTGATCAAAAGGGTATATTTTGTCTATAACCGGTTTAAAAATACCTTTTTCGGCCAAGTCGGTCAGATAATGCAGGGATTCAACGCCATCATCAGCATGACCCGAAGTAATCACCGAAATAAATTGACTATCTGGTTTTAATATTTTTTTAGCCATGGCTTGGTTGATATAACCCACGGCATCAAATACCACATCAAACCGGTCAGGAATTGCGGTGAAATCTTCCTTGGTATAATCTATAGTTTTGTGCGCGCCGAGATTTTTCACCCACTCGATATTTTGGGTGCTACAAACGGTCGTAATTTCTGCTCCGAAATAATTAGCGAGCTGAACCGCGGAGGACCCCACCGCTCCGGAAGCCCCATACACCAGTATTTTTTCACCTTTTCTAAGCGTTGCTTTACGCAAGAAATGTAAAGCTGTAATTCCTCCAAAGGGAAGCGCAACGGACACTTCATGAGTTAAATTGGGTTTCATCGTCGAAATGCGTACGTGGGTGAACAAATTAAATTAAGCACCTACCATAATCTAAAGCTCAGGTTCGAGGGAGGGCATGGCACTTGCCTGTTAATACTAAGATTGATTCTTCGATTAATCCTTTCGTCCTTTTGTC
>JAYRWN010000004.1:0-14076 GCA_041917975.1 Saprospiraceae bacterium
GTCAAAAAAACATGTAATTATTTCACATCATTTTATTTCATATTCAAGGATTCAAGGCTGCGGTTGGTCCCGCAGCTTTTTTTATTTGGTGCGCTAAGTATAATAATTATCTGTGGTCTAAAAAGCGCTGGTCGTTGATGAACATCTGATCAGCATATACAACAAAGACAGGCTAAATAGAATTTATTTTGTAGTCATCTTTTTATTTCCCGGTTACGGTAGAGAATTTGTCTGGTATTTTTTTCTCAAAAAAATCATTAATTCTGGCCAATTAAATTTTCTGATAATTCTCCTTAATACCTTGATTTTATCAGCGCTGGAATTTATGGCATTGGATAGCTTATTTTTTCTTTTTGGACGCTTTGGCCCGCGGGTTAAAATCCAGGCATAAATTGATCCAGTCATTAAATTCTTTTTCACTATGCATAGCGTGGCCGTCTACCATGACATATCCCTTCATCGGACGCCCCGTGAAGTCCATCGGGCGGCAGCCCGGTTTCTCCAAAACGATCTCTTCTAAATTCGGATCTATACGGCACATCAGCTCATCCCCGATGATGCCTACACACATTTTACCATCGACCATAAATGTCAATCCACCCATCATGGCTTTTTCTTCCAGCCTGGGCAGATGTGCCAAGGCCAAACGAATTCGGTAAGCCAGGGACTCACTGTAAGCCATGACAAAAACTATTTAGTGCATGGAATGTAAGGCGACGTGGTTGCCTTCCGTGTCGATAAAGTGGGCCATAAAACCGTTGGCTCCGATGGAGGTTTTGGGCATAATAATCTGTCCTCCAGCAGCGGTTACCCGTGCCAATGGAACACTTAAATCAACACCACCGTTGAGATACACCACCGTGCCTTTGGAGGATGGTTCAAAGCCTTCCCCTTGTACGATGCCTCCCCCTATGCCCCCTTGTTCCATATCAGCCGGCAACATCCCGTACCGACCGTCCGGAAAAGCCATTTCGGTCAATTCCGCATTTAATAAAGTCTCGTAAAACTTTTTCGCCCGCTCAAAATCCACCGCCGGAATTTCGAACCAATTGATCGCATGCTTCATCTGTTTAGGTTTAATTCATCGAAGTTAACCGCTTTTCGCACACTGGGGCGGATAAATATTCGAAACCATTTGGCGAAAAATAAAAAAATAAGGTTTGACTAACGGAGGTTGGGTGTCTGCCCGCGCCACATAGGTTGTCTGGCATGTATTTTAAGCCTATATTTAAGCACGTTTTTAATTCCTTATTCTAAAATTATCACCCTTTGGCTGCTTATTTCACTCCGGACTTCATGGCTTTTGTCCATGATTTGTATAAAAACAATAATCGCGACTGGTTTCAGCTGAATAAAAATCGTTACGAAAAACACGTCAAACTGCCGTTTGAAGCTTTTGTCGGTGAATGCATCCGCTGCATCCAGGCTGAGGATCCCACGGTAACCTGTACGGCCAAACAAGCCATTTTTCGTATCTACCGGGATACTCGTTTCTCTAACGATAAGACGCCGTACAAAACTCATCTGGCGGCCGCGATTTCAGCAGGTAATAAGGCTGAACATACTGTCCCGGGGTTTTATATTCATTTTGGGCCGGGTGAAATCATGTTCGGCGGTGGCGCCTACATGCCGGATAAGGACTTTTTGCAACGCATCCGCACGAAAATAACCCAGGAACCAGAGCGGGTAAAAAAATTACTCGGCGATAAAAATTTTGTAAAACGTTACCATAAAATGCAGGGTGAGGTGAATAAAGTGATTCCCAAAGAATTTAAGGAGGCTTTTGCCGCTCAATCCCTAATCGCACACAAACAATTTTATTACATGGCCGAATATGCTGATGAGAGCCTTCTCTTGCGTGCGGATTTAGTGGACTTTGTTATGGAACATTATCATGCCGGCCAGGGCTGGCATGCATTTTTTATGGAATGTTTGTGAGGCTCTGCACTCTAAAAGAGAATCACTTTTTGGGTCACCACTTATTATTTTTTAATATGTTTGGTGGGTAAACATTAGAACACTTAATACATTTCACATATGATTAACCTCTATCGTGGTTTTATTAGTTTATTATGGGCTGTAATAAACCTGATACCAGAAGCTACTGATCCTATGAGCTCTGTGGAGAGATTTTATGATAATAAACCACACGAAAAAATATATCTGGTATTTGATCAGCCCCATTATGCTTATGGAGACACGCTGAACTACCAGGTTTTTGTTCTTAATGCGGATGATCATACACCGACCCAGTGGAGTAGACAGGTGGCTGTGGATTTATTAGATGAAAAACACGACTTGCTAATTTCACAACAGCTACTTCTTTCCTCCGGGATAGCATTGGGAAGTCTGCATTTGCCACCGATCTGGACAGCCAGGGAGATCACCGTCGGAGTTAGGACTCCTTTCTCGGCACAGACGCTGAACGAATACAGCTACCAGATTATTTTGCCCATGACTACCGATTCCCAAACGGGGAAATCCATGCTTAATGGAGGGAAGATATCCATGCATTTTTACCCCGAAAGCGGCACCTGGGTTGAAGATTTACCGGCTGTGTTGGGGTTTAAAGCTATGGATGAGCAAGGAAATGGCCTGAATGTACGCGGCATCATTAAAGACTCAAAAGGTCAACTGGCCACCGAGTTTTCTGCATTAAAATTCGGGCTTGGTTTATGCCGGTTTGTACCTCAAGCGGGGGAAACCTATCACGCTCAACTGGAGTACGCCGGAAAAAATTATGTATTCGATTTACCGACTATTCAGCAGAAAGGATTTACTATGCACTGCACGCCGCGGGGTAGCGCCGCAGTAAATATAGTAGTGAACAGCAATAAGAAAGAAGGCACGGACGGGTCTTATCTTATCGGCCATGTTCGAGGGACTCAATTATTTAGATGGGACCAATTCAAGGGGCCTATAAGCCAGCTGCGTTTGAGCCTGGATTCTTTTCCTTCGGGAATTATGCAATTAACACTTTTTGACCGGAATAATATTCCGCAGTGTGAGCGGCTCATTTTTGTGCATCATACTTCATCTGTTTCGCCTTGGACTCAGCTGAAAGGTGTGAACCAAGATTACTCCACCAGGTCTTTAGTTACCTGGTCATTTTATACCGGCCACAAGGCGATGCCTACACCCTGGCGGGGAAATTATGCCATTACAGTTACTGATTCAACATTATTGCCCTGGACTCCCTGGCGCAGAACGATTCAAAGTTATCTATGGTTAGAGTCCGATCTTAAAGGACATATCGAAAACCCCGGATATTATTTTGAAAAACAAGATGCGGAAAGAATCCAAATGTTGGATGTGTTGTTGCGCGTGCAGGGATGGCGCCGGTTTATCTGGCAGGATATTCTGCAAGATACTGCCGAGGTTTCAGAAGAGTTGTCACCTCAGGAAGGTCTCGCTGTGGCAGGTAAAGTGGTCGAACGTAACAGCCGTCATCCGGTAGAGGCAGAGGTGTTTTGTACCACTTTAAACCCCACATTTAATGTTTGGCAAACCAGAAGTGCGACTGATGGTAGTTTTAGTTTTTCAGGATTACATTTTTTGGATACCCTGGAAGTCATCCTGGAAGCCAGGCCGTTTAAAGATAAAAAAGGGCGCAAAGATGAAAAGATAGACCTGCGCTCATCCTCCAGGTATGACATTATGTTAAGTGCGCAGCACCTTCCGGCCTTGGATTCTTCAAGGGTTTATCGACTCCCGCCGTCCGATGAATTAATCCGCCAGAATTATAGTGTGACACGCGTTACACTTCAGCGTATCGATTCTATGTATGCTGCGGAGTGGTCTGTGGATTTGCAGGAAGTCGAAGTGACTGCTCAAAAAATACATCCGGCTGTGAAATATTACCAGAAATCTATCTTGTATCGCGAGCCGGATTTGCGTATCCTGGCTGACCAGGAAATAGCTCTGAAATCGTATGGGAATTTATTTGAATATTTGCGGTTCCGGGTGCCGGGTGTCGAGGTGAGAGGATCATTTCCCGACTATGAAATTTTTATGCGCGGTATTTCGAGTATTTCCCAAAACAATGCCGCCGGATTTATGATCAACGGAGCACCGGTGAGTAAACAAATGGCCAACTCTATCGATCCGAACCATATCGCCTTCATTGATATCCTAAAAGGATTATCTTCTACCGCAGTCTATGGTGAATTTGGACGGGGTGGAGTGGTGGCTATTTATACTAAAGCACCTGGTCTGGTGAATAATGATCATCAGCATGTACCCACTCCCGGGATTTCTACCTTTCGCATTCCGGGGTTTTTCCAGGCTAAACAATTTTACCTACCGGTCTACGATCAACCCAAAAAAGCCAGTGATAAACCCGATCTGAGAACTCATCTTTTTTGGCAAGGCCAGGTGATTCCGGATTCCTCCGGTCTGATCAACCTGTCCTTTTATACAGGTGACCGCACAGGCACCTTTCAAGTGTTGGTGGAAGGATTGGATGCTGCATTCGAACCGGTGGTGTGGCAAGGTAGTTTTAAGGTGAAATAATTGAGGTGGTTTTAGAGTTTTCAACTACTCCAGAAAACCGGTCATCAAGTAACCTTCTGGAATTTTAAGTTTCAATTCAGCGTCAATCTTCAAACTGAAAGAGATCTTCAATGGCTACCTGGAACACTTTCGCCAGGTCGTGGGCCAGTTTTAGAGAGGGGTTGTATTTGTTTTTTTCCAGAAATACAATCGTCTCACGGCGCACCTGCACGCGCTGTGCCAGCTCCTCCTGGGTAATGTTGATCCTGGCTCTGAATTCTTTGATGCGGTTAGTCATGAGCCAAACCTTTAAGGTGGACGACTACCCAGGCTATGGCAAAAATTAAGGCCATCCCCAGGATGCCGGTGCCCAGCAACTCTTCTACCTCAAACGGCACGCGATCTTTCAGCCACAAGAGAAATACCCACAGGTACAACGAAATGAAATAAGAGATCGACGAGGCCTTTTGCAGCACTTTCCTGGACAGTTCATCCTCCACCGGTTCTCCGCGCCGGGCGCTTCTCAAGCGTTTAAAACCAATCCACACCGCAAAACCCACAGTCATGATAATGACCCCGACATGTAGCAATTCTAGCGGATGGAAGGCAAATGGTGCATTCATCAGCCAAAGACCGCTGGATAGCAGCACCAAGGCTGCGATCACAAAAATAACGATTGACTTTTTCATGGCATTATGTTATGTATTTATAACACAAAGTTAGAAATACATAATATAATAGTCAAGGTATTTATCAAATTATTTATAAATAGACGAGTAACACCCCACAGGCGGAAGATTGGCGGAACTGAGCTCAAGGGGTAGTGTTAGAAGTGAAATTTCGCTGTTCCGTGTACAAAAAAAAGGCCGCTTTGCAGCGGCCCGGATATTTTAATCATGGTACAAAATCGTGCGATTACGCGCCCAGGTAGTGCTTCAACAATTTACTGCGGGAAGCGGAGCGCAACTTATTGATGGCTTTGTCTTTGATTTGACGCACGCGTTCGCGGGTCAATCCAAACTTTTCTCCGATGTCCTCCAGGGACATGGGATGCTCAACGCCAATTCCAAAGTACAATTTAATCACATCACACTGACGGTCGGTCAGCGTAGAAAGTGAGCGTTCGATCTCCTGGCGCAAGGACATCTCGTACTCCATGTGTTGGTCTGTTTTCGGGCTGTTGGAGTTTTCCAGGACATCCAGCAGGGAGTTATCTTCTCCATCCACAAAGGGCGCATCCATGCTCACGTGACGGGCGGCCACCCCCAGAGTAGTTTCTACTTCTTCGGTGGGGATCTCCAACAGCGTAGCCAATTCTTCTACGGATGGTTCCCGTTCGAATTCTTGTTCCAGTTCAGAAAAAGCGCGGTTTATTTTATTTAGGGACCCCACTTTGTTTAAAGGAAGGCGCACTATTCTGGATTGTTCGGCCAATGCTTGGAGAATGGACTGGCGAATCCACCACACCGCATAGGAAATAAATTTAAAGCCCCGGGTTTCATCGAACCGCTGAGCGGCTTTGATCAGACCCAGGTTACCTTCATTGATCAGGTCACTCAGTGAAAGGCCTTGATTTTGATACTGCTTGGCCACGGAAACCACAAAACGCAAGTTGGCTTTGGTAAGCCGTTCCAACGCCTCCTGGTCGCCTTGTTTGATTCGTTTGGCCAGGTCCACCTCTTCTTCAGGGGTGAGCAAGTCCACTTTCCCAATCTCCTGCAGATACTTCTCCAGAGACTGGCTTTCGCGATTGGTAATAGATTTGGTGATCTTTAACTGTCTCATGCTTAAGCCTGGTTAAAAATTATGGTTTTATAACTACAAAATGGGGAAAAAGTGATGAGGTTATGAAAATAAAATGCAAAAGTAATACAATTTGACCAATCCGTCAACATATTTGCCCCCGCCAGTAAGAAAAAAAACCTTAACCGGCACCTATTGAAAAGGTCTCAATAGGGTATATAGTTCCAAAAAACACAAAAAATATTTCATTATGTACTTGGCAGTTATGGAAAATATTTATATTCCGCCCATTCTTAACAAATTGCATGCATGAGCCGCGTAAAATTTGATATGGAGTTTATTTTCAGGGCCTCTCCAGCCATCGTTTACAAGTTTCTGACCGCACCATCGTGTCTGATTCGCTGGTTTTGCGATGGAGTGGATATTAATGGAGAGGTGTATAGTTTTACCTGGCTGGGATTTACCGAAAATGCTGAAATGCTCGATGATATTGAAGAAGAACGTATCAGGTTCCGCTGGGCGGATTCTGACGAACCCTCTGAATATTTCGAGTTTAGAATGTATAAATCCCCCATCACGGAAGAAACCGTCGTAGAGCTTACCGACTTTTGTGATGAAGATGAACTGGATGACCAAAAAGAATTGTGGACAAACCAAATGAACCGCCTGCGCAAAGAAACCGGAGGATAGAAGTGTGAGTTTGAGTGTGCGTGTGCGTGTGTTCGAGTGTAAATCCGCCCTTTCCCTCCAACACAAACCTACACATAAATTCACACCTAAACTTCAAACTCACACTCAAACTTATTCATGGCCAGGATAAATGACGGTGTAGAAAAGAAAAGATACCTTCATTCCGCGAAGCGTGGCCACCATTAAACCATTCGATGGTGGTGCGGTCTCCTAGCCCCAGTCGATCGTAGACATACCTCACTTTAGCATATTCTGAGGCCACCCATTCGTCGGGCTGAACCAGATCATCATGTCCCCGCTCCACCATAAAAGGCCGCGGGAAGATAAGGTAAGCCATTTCGGCATAACTGTACGTCGACCCCATTCGCCAATAGGGCATTTCCCACTCAAAAGTGTTCATAAAACTTTGTGGAGCATAAACATCGGTTACTTTCCGCGTCCAGTCCCCAAAATCACCGGAACATATTGATAAACAATATCCGGTGAGGATGGCGGGAATGCGCATGGCGGTTTCTCCGCCATAACTTTTACCGTAGAAAGCGATGCGCTGTGGGTCCACGTAAGGTAGCGTCCATAACCAGTTGAGGATTTGTTCATGTTGGGCCAGAATGAAGGAAAAGAGTGTTTTACCAATAGTATTGGCTTTGCGGTTGAGCAGTCTGTAAGCATCCTCGCCCCGGAATAATCCCTGTGGAATAAAAACCACATAACCCTGGGTCACCAGCCTGGCGCCCAGATCATAATAGCTGGTCTGACCTTCAATGACATTGGGTGGTACTCCATTTCTGCCATGTTGGACCACAATCGTCGGCCGTTTTACTCCTGACGTCAGGTCTTTGGGTAGTAACAAAATACCGGCCGCATAAAAACTATCGAAAACAGCTAATTTAATTTCATATCCGGCCCAGCCCGGTTGGTCATAAATACGCCGGGACTGCGGATCTAACGGGAGCAAAGCATCATGAAAATGCCCGATGATCTCCTCTCTAAATTCCTGGCGGAAGGTTTCATAATGGTCAGTCAATGAGGACACCGCTAGGAAAGGATGCCAGGAACGCGTACTCCAGCGGCGGTTTTTGATTTCAGGCAGCAAACGATACAAAAACCGATCAGAACGCCGTTGATCGGACGTGCGCATCCTCAGCTGAAGGACTTGTTCTATTTCTTTTACTTGACGCCACTGCATGGCACCAGGATCGGGTTTTTGCCGTTGCTCCCGCGGCATGACCGCCTGATTGCTTAGCTTTAGCGACACACCCAATTTTTTGGTCAGCGCCAGCAGTCCTTGGGCACTACCCCAGGCGAGGGGTTGGTGGTCCGGTCCGCTAATCAATTCCGCTGTCCTCCAGGTGGCCGGCAGGATGGTGTTCAACCGGTCATACTCCCGTTTTACCGAAGTATATTCCGGGGTAGTCAGTTCACCTTTATATCCGGTGAACGTAAATGATTCGATGGTCATGGGTTTTTGCACCAAACGCGCTATTTCATCCCGGAAAGTGGGCACAACACTGTGTTCGATGATCAAGGGGCGGACCCCAAACATGGCGGCCAGCTCGGCATCACCAAATGTGGTCAGTACATCCCAAATGTGCCGGTCCAAAGGTTCCTGCCAACAGTGTTCACGCTGATCAAAATAGCCACTGACCAGGGCTCCGTCCAGCCGGGTATCCAGTGCGCCGCCATATAAAGCCAGCATGCCGCCATCTCCATACCCTACGGCGGCTATTTTATCTTTAGGACGCCTTGTTTTGAGCCAGGTGATGGCCGCAAAAATTTTTTGTAGTTCAAATCCAATGAGATGCCGGCCTAAATGGTATGCTTGCCGGTGCAACCACTCGCGGTATGACTGCTGCTGATTCTGGTCCTCAAACAAATAATGGCGATGGATCAACACCGGAACCAGCACCGTAGCCCCACCCTCGGCTAACCGACGCGCCACCTGAGCCAAAGGGGAAAGGCCTTTCGCCAGTCCACACAGTTGTTCAGGGGTTTGTTGATCGTGACCCAACACCAAACAGGTCAAACCGATCGGATGTTTCGGCTCCAGCAGGAGTCCTTCACCCCATACCCCTGGCTCGGAGGTCCAACGGACCTGGCGGATGTTGTAAGACGGGGTAGCGGCAACCAGTGGCGCCTCACCCAGAGCAGACCAGCTCTCTACTTTACCAGGTACAAAAGTGTCTTTCAGGCCCAGATAATAGAGTTGGTCCTCTGTGTCTGCGGAGGACAGGCCCAGGATATTCTTGAAACGTTCCCGCTGAGGTGAAATGGCTCGTTCGAAGGAAGCTTTGGAGGTGAAATCGTACTGCCATTGACGTCCACGTTGTTCAGCCGCTTGCGCTATTTTTTTCTCCACCCAGGCTTGGGCACCGGCCATGATTTCACCGGGAATGCCTGCTGGCACCGACCATGGGCGCGTACCCGGCAATACTTCCGGAGGTGGGTTGACGATGTGTTGAATCGCTTGGGCAGATAAATGCCAGCTCGCCAAATGTATCAGGACAACGATGAATAACCTATGCATGAAGGAGAGTTTTGGTAAAAAAGTTTTAACCAGGCATGTTTAAAGTTAATCATTAAGGGTATAAATTTTTGTGGATAATTTATTATTCGAATTAAACAAGGTATAAATCCATGCTGGGTTAGGCGATGATCAAGTCGCGGCTCAGCTCAAAACGCCTAAAATTTTGCCGGAAGAAAGTCAGGGCAGTGATCATCGCTCGTTTATGTTTCACCTTACTAAGTATTTCCTTCTTTTTTTGCAGGTATATGATCCGCTCGATTCAGGCCTTTACTGCATTTTTTTTATTTGTTCCTGAAGGATATTCTAAGTCTCTTAACTATATACATCCAGACCATTTTGGGCAAAATATTTTAGTTGATCAATTTTTAATAACCAGGGAATTTCGTAAAGATTTTAGTTTAGTATAACGGGATTGACCAACCAATTTCTTCAAATTACAATCGCTAAAAAAATCTCACCCCACCCACTCACTCAAAATTTATTCGGTTCTCTAATAATATTATACACCAAAAAACGCCACCATCCTTTCAAGGCAGCAATGAGTCAGATTGGACAGTATTTTGTATTTTTGAAGATAACCCTTAAAAGACAATATTATTTATGCCCTCAAATGCAATGAATCAGGCTCTGATCATAGGTGTTGATCCGCAAGAAGAGCACATGGAACGTTTAGAGCATGATCTGTATGTACACTACGGTAACGATTATCGCATCATCTGTACCCAATCCTGGTCTAGCGTATTACGCCAGCTGCCAAAATTTCAGGCCAAAGGCATCCCTTTAGGATTGATCATCCTGGATGCGGCATTGCCAATGGCCGATATAAAAAGCATTATGGATAGCGTTCATGAATTGTATCCCCTGGCAGCCTCTGCACTCACTACCACCTATGATCAGAAAGAAGACGCAATTATTAAAATGGATGTTGGTTGTACTGATCTTTACCTGGTTAAGCCCTGGGCAGATCCACATCAGGAGTTATACCCCATCGTCGATGATCTATTGTCCAAATGGACTTTTAGATTGCGACTTCCTTACGATCAGATATTAGTTGCCGGTTCGCGTTGGTCGCCATTATCCTATGACCTAAAACAATTTTTATCGCGTAACCAGGTTACTTACCAGTGGGTAGACCTGGATCAAGATGCAGCTTTTGCAGATAGACTTAAGAACTTAATTGGTCCTGGTTACACCATTCCGGTCATTTTATTTCCAGACCAAAATTTCCTGATTGCGCCGAGTATTGAATCTTTAGCCGAGCGTGTAGGCTTAAAGGTAAAAGCTGAGCATGAATTTTATGATTTGATTATTGTTGGTGCGGGTCCGGCGGGTTTGGCCAATGCGGTCTATGGTGCGTCCGAAGGGTTACGGACTTTGCTGATTGAGCAAGCCGCACCGGGAGGCCAGGCCGGAACCAGTTCGCGCATCGAAAATTATTTGGGTTTTCCTACCGGTATCACTGGAGCGGATTTGGCCCAGAGAGCCACCGCGCAGGCACGCCGTTTTAAAGCAGAAATAATTACGGCCCAGGAAGTATTAGGTGTCGAAAAGGCAGACCCTTATCGCCAAGTCGTTTTAGCCAATGGGAAAAAAATTTCAACGTATGCGCTCATGATTGCTACCGGCATGACGGTAAAGAAATTAGACGTCCCGGATTTGGACAGATTCATTGGGCGAGGTGTTTATTATGGCGCAGCGATGAGTGAAGCTAATCTTTACAAGGATGAAATTATTTGTGTTATCGGCGGAGCTAATTCAGCCGGACAGGGTGCTTTGTATTTTGCCCGCTATGCCCGCAAAGTATGTATTATTATTAGGGGCATTTCCTTGGCGGACAGCGGTATGTCTTCCTATTTGGCCGAGCGCATCGAGAAGATACCCAATATCGAAATTCTTCCGGAAATGGAAGTAGTCCGTGTAAAAGGTAAGAGGTATTTGGAACAAGTGGGTCTGCGATCCCTGGCCACGAATCAGGAACAAACCCTGGAGGTAAAAGCCATGTTCATTTTTATTGGCAGTACACCTAATTCTGCCCTGGCCGCCGGGATACTGCAGCAGGATGAAAGAGGTTTTATTCTCACCGGTTTGGAGGTTAACAAAAAGATGGCCATGTGGCCGTTAACCCGGGATCCTTTTTTATTTGAGACGAGTGTGCCCGGTATTTTTGCCGCCGGCGATGTGCGGTCCGGAGCTAATCGGCGGGTCGCAGCAGCAGTAGGTGAAGGATCTGCGGCGGTGTATTCCGTTCAAAAATATTTAGAAACGGTGTAAAATCAAGAGTTAACGAATTGCGTACCAAGCATTGCGATTGCGCTCATTTCGAGAAGGCTTTAAAATCATTTTCTGAAAAAACAAACGATAATCCTTGCTGAGAACCACTTAATTGCCAGTTAAATACTGGCAAAAGTTTTTACCGGCAAAACTTTCCGGCTTTATATAAAAACTTTTTTTTAGCAGATTTGTATTTGTTCCGATCATCGCTTCGGAGAAGCGTACTTGAACTCTGACCAAATGAAATATTTTCACTGTAATTCACTGCACCTCATCTTCCTCAACAGTTTGTTTTTGATCGCCTGTGGTTTTTGGTGTACAGCTGGTCATGCACAAACCCGCGTGAACCAGGATCAATATCAACTACAGATTTATGCCACTGATGCACCGTTAAAGTTGGATGGCAAGCTGGATGAACCGGCATGGTTGGCTGCCGACACGGCCGTGGATTTCTGGCAAAAGTCGCCGCGCGATGACATTAAGGCACAATACCAAACCACTGCCCGCGTCACGTATGATGATGATTACCTGTATTTTGGTTTTGTCTGTTATGATAACAGCACTGACCATGTCATCACTAACCTTAAGCGGGATCAGATCTGGGAGGGCGATGGCATCGGGATCATTCTGGACCCTTTTAACGAAGCGACCAACGGATTGATGTTTGGCGTTTCTGCCGCCGGTGCTCAGTCGGATGCCATCCTGGGCGGTGGCAGTGGTGAGGGAAATTTCCGGGAAGAGTGGGAAGGCCGCTGGTTTGCCGAAACGTTTCAGCATGCGGACCATTGGAGCGTGGAGGTGGCCATTCCTTTTAAGACGTTGCGTTACGATGCCAAAAATATTCATTGGGGCATAAACTTTTTCCGCAACGACGCCAAACGCAACGAGATTCATTCCTGGACCCAGTGCCCCCGCCAATTTTGGGTCATCGATTTAGGCTTCACCGGATCATTGTTGTGGGATAAATCTCCGCCGGTGTCCAAAAGTAATGTGGCCTTCATCCCCTACGTGTCTTTCGGGATGAATCAGGATAAAGAAAATGGTCAGAGTAATTATGAAAGCGATGTTTCCATCGGCGGAGATGCTAAAGTCGCACTTACCCCGTCCCTGAATTTGGATTTGACGGTCAATCCCGATTTTTCTCAAGTCGAAGTGGACGTGCAGCAAACAAACCTCACCCGCTTTAATTTGTTTTTTCCCGAACGTCGCAATTTTTTCCTGGAGAACAGTGATTTGTTTTCCGCTTTCGGTATTCCTCCCATCCAACCCTTTTTTAGCCGCAGAATTGGTCTGACGCCGGACGGTGAACAGGTGCCCATTTTATTTGGCGCCAGGCTTACCGGGAACGTAAATGACAATTTACGGATTGGACTGCTGGATGTGCAGACACGCAAACAACAGGAACGGCCTAGTGACAATTTTTTTACCGCCGCATTTTCGCACAAAATCTTGGAACGCTCTGCCATCCGCGGGATATTTATCAACCGCCAAAGTATCGGTGATCTTAGTAATCAGGCTGAGGTGGATCATTATGGCCGCAACGCCGGACTGGAATTTCTTTATCAGAGTGTGGATGGCAAATGGAACGGCTGGAGCAATTATCACCAATCCTTTAAGCCGGGGGTAAAAGGTCCTACGGAGTATTTTAATTTTGGGGGCGCCTTAATCGGCAAAACGATGAATTATGTGTTGGATATAGCCCATGTGGCGGACGGATATTATGCAGATATGGGTTTTATCAACCGCATTGAAAATTATGATGCCGTGACCGATCGGATTATCCGACGCGGGTATAATTTAGTCTATATGCCGATTTCCGCGACTATTTTACCAAAAAAGGAACGGCGTTGGCAAAGTTTGGAGATCGAGTTGGAAAGCATGGCATTTTTTACTGAGGATGTAGCCTTTAATGAACGCGAACAAATGTTAGCGGCCCAGTTTATGTTTAAAAACACCAGCTCGGTCGCCGCCGGCGTTAGTTCCAATTCGGTTAATTTATTGTACCCTTTTTCTTTTACTGATGCCGATCCGCTGCCTACCGGATGGTACCATTATCATGGACTTGGTTTTGAGTATAGTTCCGATACGCGTAAATTATTGAATTGCGAATTTGAATTCAATTATGGGGGATTTTATAATGGCAAGTTATTACAAAGCGAACTGGAAATAAATTATCGCCGTCAACCCTGGGGCCAGTTGCGCCTGCGCGCCCAATACAATAAATTGACTTTTCCCGCACCCTATGGCGGAGAAGAACTGTGGCTCATCGGCCCGCGTTTGGAATTATCTTTTTCGCGCAATTTATTTTTCACCAATTTTATTCAATACAACACCCAGGCCAATAATTTTAACATTAA
>JAYRWN010000005.1:0-16667 GCA_041917975.1 Saprospiraceae bacterium
ACGATACGCCGAACAATCTAAGGCATTCGTGTCCCGCAGGTCAATAGGCACAATAGCTTGTGTGCGATCTGCAAATAACCACTGTACCTTATCGCCATCCCGTAGAAAGGTGTATTGCGGTGTAAAGGTGCCGTCTAAATTAACTTTGATTTGATAAGTCTTCTGAGCAAGGAGATAAAGCGGTGCGCTCAGAAAAATCAGGATGGACAGAAGGCGCATGAAACTGAGATTTTTATCGGAGTTATTGTTTAGATAAATTTACTGCACCGGGGTTTAAATCAACAATGCCAATGGCCAAATTTTTTAGGAGAAGCTCGGCGAATGGCTTTAGGTCTTTGGAGGTCCGTAAAACCTTATCCTAACAATTTTAAAACACCCCGCACATACCCGACCGATTCAGCTAAACCAGGCAAAGGATCTTTAGCATCTTTTTCATATTCAAAGGACAGAGCTCCCTGATAACCGATGTTCTTCAGGGCGGATAAAACGCCCGGAATATCAATAACCCCGCGGCCAATCTCAATAGAATCTCCTTCCGCATTTTTTTGATGGACATCTTTGATATGCACATCATAAAGGCGGGCTTTATACCGCTCGATGAAGGGTAGGGGATTTTGATTTAATCTGACCACGTGGCCGATGTCTATACACATCCCTACGCGTTGATCAAGCGAACGGATGCGGGCAAAAATGTCATCCGGACTGGCATAAAGTTTATCTCCGGGGCCATGATTATGAATAGCCACCTTCAGATTAGTTTTTTTAACCCAGGTTTCGACCTGGGGCAATAAATCGTATTGAGGTACGGCAACGATCATTTTTAAACCGGCATGTTGGGCATAGGTAAAGGCCTGATCTACTTCTTCAGGTTTATTCATGTAGATGACTCCGGCTCCGATAAGTTGTAATCCGGCCTGATTGACTTTTGCCGCTATTGTTTTCAGTTGTTGCTCGGTACTATCCAGTGGCATATGCATGCTTTTCAGGGAGAGGTGCGTCAATCGCAGACGCTGGCACATGCCAATCACAGCCTCCAGGTCGAACTCGCGCAATGTGTAAGAAGCCAGGCCAAAGGGCGGATTAAATTCAGTGACTAGGAGAGGCGCAGATTTCCGGGCTGACGCGGTGGTATTCAATAATAATCCGGAAATGCTTAAACCGGATAAACAAATGAATTTTTTTCTGGATATGGTCATATCTTGCGGATATTTCGTCTAAAGTTAAAGTTTATAGACTGATAGGATAAAAAAATATTAGGCAAGAAGTTTGTTAATCGTCTGATCTGATGCTACCTGCTCGCTGAAATTCAATACGTATTGATATG
Source organism: Saprospiraceae bacterium (assembly GCA_041917975.1). Lineage (GTDB taxonomy): Bacteria > Bacteroidota > Bacteroidia > Chitinophagales > Saprospiraceae > JAYRWN01. The sequence continues at coordinate 1,325 of JAYRWN010000005.1, forward strand.
GGGAGGTGTTTAGTACTATGGGTGGTAACAGTTTGTGGATTCTTTACTGGCAAGGCGCAGACTAGGCAGGATTATTTAGAGCCAGACTACTGGAAAAAACAGGGGTTGGAGGTCATTTTACCTCCCTGGACCTTAAATGCACAGGATCCCATTGGCGGTTTTTATGCTAACCTGAACCGGAGGTGGATTCCCCAAAAGGAGGCAGTAAAATTTCCTTCTATGTTATCGCGGCATTTATTCAGTTACACGGCGGCATTTATGCTCTCTGGCGATCTGGAATATTTAACCATTGCTGACTCGCTTAAAAATTATCTGATCAAATATGGATGGGATACTCAGTTTGGCGGATGGTACGACGCGATTTCTGCTGATGGAAAGCCGGTTGAACTGACTAAGTCTACCTTCGTTCAGGTGTATGCCCTGACCGGCCTGGTATTATATTATGCTGCAACGCACGATAGTCATGCTATGGATTATATCATCAAGACCAATCAGCTGTTGGAGAATAAAGCTTGGGATGAAGAATACGGCGGATATTATAACCAAATGCACCAAAACTGGACCATCAAAGATGATCGTAAATCCTTTAGTAGTTTAATAACGCCGGCATCCGGATATCTGAGTTATCTCTATTTGTCTACGCATAAGGCCGTTTACCGGACACAGGCGGAACGCATCATGAATACGGTATTGACTAAAGCCAGGGATACCGAAACGGGGTGGGTTCGGGAAAATTATACTCGCACCTGGGAGATCATTACTTCTGAAGCAGCTGAGCCGGAAATAAACTTGGGACATAACCTGGAAACGGCCTGGATGTGGTTGCGACTATTCCGGTTAAATGGGCGGGAAGATTACCTGGAAGCGGCTCAACAAATGTCGGCGAAGTTAGCCGCGCAAGGCTTTGATGATGAAACCGGGATGTGGGCCGCTCGTTACGATCCCCGGACAAAAAACCGCGGGTTGTTTACATATTGGTGGATTCAAGCCTATGGCTTGATGTTTGATGTTTATCAATTCAAAACCACAGGAATTGAACCCTTCATAGAGCGGTTTGAACAAGGTGCCGGTTTCTGGGACAACTATGTCCTGGATCATGAGTTTGGAGATACTCATTTTATGGTGGATAGAAATGGAAAAGCCCTGGAATCCCTGAAGGCCAATCAGTTTAAAACTTCTTACCACAGTGTGGAAAACGCCTTGCTGTTATATTGGTATATATCCGCCTGGGTCAAACAAAAACCGATTACAGTCTATTTTTTTGTGCCCAAACAGGGTGGGGAAATTTATTTCCCATTTCTGATAGAAGATGAGCGGTTAACCATAAAATCGGCCAAATTCAGCAACGGTCGCCAGGCAAAAACTATTCAACGCGGTCGGGGGGTGGCTACTGCTCCGGATCAAGGCGGGATCCTGGAAGTGATAATACGCTGAAAGATCAGGTAATCGCTAGGATTATTCCGTCATTTAGATGTGAACTAGGTCTCATAACACAATATTTATATCTTTAACTTTTTGCTAAAAAAATCAATTTATGCCTTGGCAAGAGTTATATGATAAGTTTGTAGTACTGCACCCCGGTTGGCAGGCGTTGATCGCCACATTGTTTACCTGGTTTGTTACGGCTTTAGGGTCTGCATTAGTATTTTTTTTTAAACGCATCAATCAGAAATTTCTGGATGCGATGTTAGGCTTTGCTGCCGGGGTGATGATTGCGGCCAGTTTTTGGTCTTTGTTAGCTCCTTCTATAGAACTCAGTGAGCAGGTGAGTACACTGCCTAAGTGGATGCCGCCATTAATCGGTTTTTTGTCTGGAGGACTATTTTTGGGCCTGCTCGATAAAGTGTTGCCTCATTTACATCCCGGCTTGGCTATGGAGAAAAAAGAAGGCATGAGTACTTCCTGGCAACGCAGCGTCTTATTGGTCTCAGCCATAACCTTGCATAACATTCCTGAGGGTATGGCTATTGGGGTCGCTTTTGGAGCGGTAGCACATGGTTTACCGGCAGCCACTATGGGGGCGGCTATAGCTTTAGCCATCGGTATCGGCTTACAAAATTTTCCGGAAGGCACTGCGGTTTCCCTTCCATTGCGTCGGGAGGGTATGAGCCGCCGGCGAGCTTTTTTTTATGGACAACTTTCCGGTGTGGTTGAACCGGTGTTTGGCGTGCTGGGTGCCTTAGCCATCATTTACATGCGTCCTTTGCTGCCCTATGCTTTATCTTTTGCCGCCGGAGCCATGATCTTTGTGGTGATCGAAGAACTGATCCCGGAATCCCAACAAAAAGGCAATACAGACTTAGCAACATTGGCTACGTTGTCCGGCTTTGGAATCATGATGTCATTGGATGTGGCTTTGGGGTAGAAGGTTAAAGGATTAGCGTGAATTCTGCATTGACGATATCGGCTGCGGAGGCCCGAAGATTTTGTCTATGGTGCTCCGGGTTACATCAAAAACCAGATGTTAAAGGTCTGCATGGTACCGCAGAGGTTATCCGCCATCTTGGTTATGTACAGATAGATACCATCTCTGTCGTAGAACGGGCTCACCACCATGTCATATGGTCCAGGGTGCCAAACTATAAAACGAAACACCTGGCAATGCTGGAAGAACAAAGGCAGATCTTCGAATATTGGTCCCACGCAGCCAGTTATTTACCTATGAAAGATTACCGGTATGCCCTTCCACATATGCGGCATGTGCAGGAGCAGGAGGGACACTGGTATAAAAAAGAACCGGCTGTCATGGGGCGTATATTAGATAGGGTTGCTGCTGAGGGGCCTTTGATGTCCCGGGATTTTGATAAACTGGACGAACAGGATGGTCCGCGTCATCCGCGGAAGGGTACACTTCTGCAACCACAAAGCGCCATGGATAAAAGTTGGGTCGGTGACCCCGTAAAACGGGCTTTACGCCAGTTATTCATGGAAGGACGGCTGATGGTGGCATCGCGGCAGGGCTTTCAAAAAACGTATGACCTGCCAGAAAAGGTGTTGCCGTCCTGGGTGGACACCAGAGTTCCTTCGCGTTCTGAATATCTTGACTATTTGGTCGATAGATATGCCCGGACCTATGGCCTGTTTACTGCCTCGATGGTGAAATATTTATTGCCGGTGACTACAACCGAAGTGCAAAGTATCCTGGATAAGCGCGTGCAGGAAGGTGAGTTTCAAAGGATTTTTATTAAAGGATGGAATACCGGTAAAAGTTATTTTGTACATGTCAAGGGTTTTGAACGCTGGGCTCAAGAGCCATATCGGGCTAGAATACATTTATTATCCCCCTTTGATAATTTTTTAATACAACGGGGCCGGATGCTCGACCTGTATAATTTTAATTATACTTTGGAATGTTATGTGCCGGCAGACAAACGAAAAGTGGGTTATTTTAGTTTGCCGGTATTGTTTGGGGATAAATTTATTGCCCAGGCCGACCTGAAAGCGGATCGCCTGAGATCCACCCTGGTGCTGCAAAACCTGGTTTGGGAGGATGATTTTAAACCAGCGAATAAACACCGGGATCTGTTGCAGAAAAAACTGCAAGATTATGCAGCATTTAATGATTGCGAATATTTAGAAATTCCACAAGCTTTAGGAATTAATTAACGGAAAAACGGCAAAGGCGGGTAATGAGCCTATAATTATTTAGTTATGTTTGTTGATAGAACCATATCCTTTAGTTATCAGCATTAATCATAAAATTATTTTATCATGCAAAAACTTTTATTCATTCTCAGCCTGATTTTATTGTGTAGTGTGGGAGGCATTAGCCAACGCCGAAAAAGCCCTCCGCCACCGCCACCGCCACCGCCGGTCATCCAAGATACTGTCCCAGCCAAACCTAAAGCCGAAGTAAAACCCCCGGCCCCCCCGGTTAAAGGACCCAAAGCCTTTAAAGACGTCATTGATAGCAGTGCCGTGTCGCAAAGCGGATTGTTTAATGTGCACAAGGTAGCCGATAAGTGGTATTTCGAAGTGCCGGCCGAGTTGTTAGGACGTGAAATAATGACAGTAACCCGTTTTACCCGCACCGCTGCCGGGGCAGGAGTATACGGTGGCGAACAGGTGAACAGTCAAGTGATCAAATTAGAAAAGACAAATGGTGATAAACTGTTTATGCGTTCCATCACCTATATCACCACCACACCTGACAGTACTGCACCAATGTCCATAGCAGTGCGTAATTCTTCGCTGGATCCGATCATTGAAGCGTATGAAATCAAAGCCATAAAAAAAGATACTGCCACTAAAAAGGACCTGAGTTATGTGGTGGATGTGACGCCGACCTTTGATGGAGACCAGCAGGTGTTTTCATTATCACCGATCATGAAACAATTATTAAACATTGCCGGATTCCAAAAAGATAAGTCGTACATAGAAAGTATCCGTTCTTACCCCATCAACATTGAAGTGCGCAGTGTAAAAACCTTTAGCGTGGTTCCGCCGCGGATCTCGCTAACTCCGATGCCGCAAATCGGAACCTATTTTCCGTCCAGTCTGGATGCCGGCGTAGTCACCCTGGAAATGAATACTTCCATTATTTTGTTGCCGGAAGTACCCATGCGCAAACGTTATTTTGATGCCAGAGTGGGTTATTTTGCTAACCAATATTCAGTATTTAAGGAAGAGTCGCAGGCCTCCGACGAAGAGGTATTTGCCGTACGTTGGCGCCTGGAGCCTAAGAATGCTGAAGATGCGGCGAAACAAAAACGCGGTGAATTAATTGAACCGCTTAAACCGATCGTTTTTTATATCGATCCGGCAACGCCTCAAAAATGGCGCCCTTACCTGAAGGAAGGTGTGGATGATTGGAAGAAAGCCTTTGAAGCCGCCGGATGGAAAAACGCCATACGGGGTGAATATTGGCCGGAAAACGACACCACCATGAGCCTGGAAGATGCGCGTTTTTCGGTGATCCGTTATTTTGCCTCGGATATTCAAAATGCTTATGGCCCGAACGTACACGATCCGCGGACCGGAGAGGTACTGGAAAGCCATATCGGTTGGTACCATGATATTATGCGTTTACTGCGTAACTGGTATTTAATCCAAACGGGAGCCGTAGACCCTAAATCGCGAAAAAAGGAATTTGATGAAGAATTAATGGGCAAATTGGTGCGTTTCGTGGCCGCCCATGAAGTCGGGCACACCCTAGGCTTACGACATAATATGGGGGCCAGTTCAGCCACACCGGTGGAAAAATTGCGCGATAAAAATTGGGTGGCTCAACATGGTCACACGTCATCTATTATGGATTATGCCCGTTTTAATTATGTGGCCCAGCCGGAAGATGGCGTAACTGATTTATATCCGCGCATCGGAGACTACGATATCTGGGCCATAAAATGGGGTTATAGTTATTTTGCCGATGCAGCCGATGAAAAAGCAGAATCTAAACTACTTAACGAATGGACCAAAGAGGCCTATAAAAATCCGCGCTTACATTTTGGTACGGAAATCAGCCCTTATGATCCCCGCTTTCAAACCGAGGACATTGGGGATAATGCTATGAAGGCCTCAGAATACGGAATAAAAAATTTAAAGCGCATTGTCCCTAATTTAATAGAATGGACCAAAGAAGATGGCGAAAGTTATCAGGACTTGGAAGAATTATACAACAATGTCATCGGCCAGTACCGCAGATACATCGGGCATGTAACCAAAAATGTGGGTGGTATCTATGACAACCCCAAAACCTATGATATGCCTGGTGTGCAGTTTGAAGTAACCCCGGCTGCTTTACAAAAAGAAGCGGTGGCTTTTCTAAATAAACAAGTTTTTACCACCCCATCCTGGATCCTGGATCAAAACATCATCAGCCGTATCCGTCCGGAAGCTGGCGTGGAAGCTTTAAAATCTATGCAAGCCCAAACGCTAAGTTCCCTGCTGACCGGTGAGCGGATGGTACGCTTGATGGAGAGCAATGCCCAGAGTAAAAATAACTACAGCGTAAATCAGCTAATGACCGAGATCCGGAAAGGTATTTTTTCTGAGCTTAGCGCCCAATCATCGATCGATATCTACCGTCGAAACTTGCAGAAAGTGTTGGTTGACCAATTAGCCAATATGGTTTTGAAGCCAGGTGAAGCCATGGTCAGATCTATTCCGGTGGGTATCACTTACGGATATAATACCCGTCGGGTTGACTTAAATCAGACGGATTTACCTTCCATAGCCCGCGGCCATTTAACTAGTTTAAAGGCAGAAATATCTGCGGCTATTCCGCGGATGACCGATCAAATGTCGAAATACCATTTGCAGGATTTATCTAAGCGTATCAGCAACGCCTTGGATCCAAAATAATCACTGTTTTTAATTCATTGAATAACGCGAGACTGAATGTATTTTCAGTCTCGCGTTTATTTTTTGTTTCCAATCTTATCTGGAATTTGTACCTTTTTGGTCAATGAAGAAATCTATCAAATGACTACACCAAAATCCTATTGGTCTCCTTTGACCATCCTCATGGGTATACTGGTTTTGGCAGCGGTTCTGACCTGGCTGATTCCGGCAGGCAGCTACAAAACATTGGCATTTGAGGAGGGTACATTTATGTTGAAAACTGCCCAAGAAACACATCAGCTGCCCACCGATCAGCGTAGTTTGGATAGTCTCGGCATCCGCATTTCCCTGCCTAGTTTTAAAACGGGAGAAATCCGGCGGCCGGTAGCTGTGCCTGGCAGTTATCAAAGAGTGGCTGCACAACGTCAAGGTTGGTTGGACGTACTGAAAGCCCCCATCAAAGGTATTTATGAAGCCATCGATGTAATTGTTTTTCTATTGTTTATCGGCGGGTTTATTCAGGTGTTTTACGCCACCGGAGCGTTGGACAAAGGTATCATGTACCTGACGGTGCGCTTGCGTGGCCGTTACCGCTGGTTAATCCTCATTTTAGGGTTCCTGTTTTCATTAGGTGGAGCTACTTTTGGTATGGCCGAAGAGAGTCTGGCCTTCTACCCGGTATTGGTGCCGATATTTTTAGCAGCCGGATACGATTTAATCGTGCCGGTGGCCGTTCTGTTCATGGGTACTGCCATTGGCAATATTGGAGCTTTTACCAATCCTTTTTCGACCATATTGGCAGCTCACACCGCCGGCGTGGACTGGACCGATGGATTGTATCAGCGGTTGGTCGTTTTTTTTATCACTACCGGTATATATCTTTTTTATGTTTTGCGGTATGCGGAACGTGTGCGTCGGGACCCAACGTTGTCCTTAGTTGGAAATAATGAAGGGATCTATCGCTGGTCAACCCTCCCTGCTGAGGGTGCGCCGCTTATGGATGGTAAAACTAAACTGCTGCTGCTGGTTTTCCTGGCTACTTTTATCATCATGGTGATTGGGGTGGTACGCTGGCAATGGTGGCTCACTGAAATGACGGTAGTCTTTTTTGGCAGTGCTTTAATCATCGGGTTCCTGGCCAAGCTTTCTGAAAAAATTTTTGTTGAAAAATTTGTGGACGGGGCGGCCGGATTGTTAGGGGTGAGTTTGGTCATTGGGTTTGCCCGGGGGGTGACGATCATCCTGAATGAAGGCTTAATCTCGGATACCCTGGTTTTCCAAGCCGCGCAGTGGTTCGAGCATTTACCTCCCGGCCTGTTTGTTACTCTCTTGTTTATTTTATTTTTAGGCTTGACTTTATTTATTGCATCAACGTCCAGTATGGCCGTGTTGACCATGCCCATTTTGGGTGCCCTGGCGGTGATGGTAAATGTGCCTGGACGTGAAGTGGTTAATGCTTATATTTTTGGCATGGGGATAATGAATGTAGTTTCACCAGTTAATTTGGCTTTGCCTTCATTAGCTTTGGTAGGCTTAAGTTATCGCACCTGGCTCAAGTTTTCCTGGCCCTTGTTGGTCATTTTAGCCTTGGTATGTCTTATCGCTCTTTTAATTGGGCTGAAGATGTGATTTGAATGTTACTTGCTAATAATTAATTTTTACATCCTTTACTTTGGTTGGCAACCACACCTGCATGGCGCTGGGTCCTCGATTGGCCCAGGTGTAATATGGAATAGCGACCATAGTCGCAGGTTTTAATACCAATTTGGTGCCGGTGGCATTGGGCGTGAAGGTCGGCACCGAGGCAGTGATTGCGGTCACTTTCTCATCCAGGATTGATTTTTCGGAGGTCGAAAATTTTATTTTGTCATTCATGAGAAAATGCCAGGCTTGTCCGCCGTGATCTACACCTTCCACACAATAGACCAGCGGACCCCGTTGGATAGCCAGCCGATGTTGATTTTGGTTTACCTCTTGCCTCGATTTTAATAAGCGCACCGGCATGGGCAGATCAAGGGTTATCCGGTCGCCCTTCTGCCAAACCCGTTCCACCACCGCATAGCCGTTCTGAAATGGATAGGATGTTTTTGTGCCATTGATTAATACGGTTACCGGCTCATTTACCGCCGTGGTAAAGGTATAGATACCTCCGGGTACAGCCTGACCGTTAGCCCAGTTGGGAATGCGCAGATAGACCTTAAATTGCTCAGCACGGTCCGGGTCAATAAATATCTCTTGTTTTTTTTGCCAGGGCATTTGACTGGATTGACGAATCTTGATGTTTTGACCGTTAAGGGTAATATTGGTTTCACTGCTGATGTAAAGGTTAATCCATAGGCTTCGTTCCCCTAGACCATAAACATAATTTCCGACGGAAGCCACCAAGCGGGCTATGTTGGACGGACAACAGGCGGTGCCGAACCATTCCCGGCGGCTGTGTTGACCTTTGGAAGCCAATGGATTGCCATAAAAGAACCGATCACCGGTAAGCGAAATCCCGTCCAGAGCTCCATTGTATAAACTGCGCTCCAGGATGTCCATGTATTTGCCATCACCGGTCAACTGACTCATGCGCTGATTCCAGAAGACCATACCTACAGAGGCACAGGTTTCACAGTAGGCCTGTTCATTAGGGAGATCATAATCAACGGAAAAGCCCTCATTACTGCCGGATGATCCAATACCGCCGGTGACATACATGTTGCGGTGGATAACATCCTCCCACACGGTTTTCATGGCGGACATATACCCGTTGTTACCGGTTATGGCGGCCACATCTGCGGCTCCGGTGTACAGATACATGGCCCGGACAGCATGCCCGGTTATTTCCGTTTGCTGGTGAACCGGTACCGCATCCTGACAATACGCCGGATCTTTCCATTGATCCCAAATGACTCCTTTGCCATGCCCATGCCCACGCTGCGCTAAAAACCAATCGGCCAGGGACAAATACCGTTCTTCTCCGGTAGTTCTATATAATTTCACCAGGGCTAGTTCTATTTCCTGGTGTCCGCTTACCCAGGGCCGGTTAACCTGTCTGAAGGTGCGATCGATATGATCGGCAAAGCGAATGGCCACATCCAATAACTTGCGTTTACCGGTGGCCTGGTAATAAGCCACCGCCGCTTCAAACAGATGACCCGCACAGTAGTCCTCATGTTTTTCCATATCCGTCCAGCGTCCTTGCAAGCCCTTCAAAGAGTAATAGGTGTTCAGATATCCATCCGGCTCTTGTGCGGCGGCTATTTTGTTGATCCAATCATCGGCTTTTTGCTCCAATGTGTTATCGCGGGTGGTTTGTAAAGTAAAGGCTATGGCTTCCAGCGCTTTATACACATCGCTATCATCATAATAAATGCCCTCATGCAGCTCTCCTTGTTTTCTGGCCACTTTTTCGAAGTTTTTAATGCGCGGTGTTTTTATTTCTGTCTGGAGAATACAGGCGCTCAAAGTCGCAGTGCCAACTTTTTTGATTTTGGGTTGCCAAAAGTCGTCGGTTATTGTGACCTGATCGAAACTGACGGCCGAATATAATTGCTGATGGCCCTGGGAGTGACCTAAATAAGGGTACCACAAAGCGATGATTACTAAGACCTTTATGTTCATAAAACCGTTGATGTTAATTGTTCAATAAAAATATAAACCCAGGTGGTAAAAACAGATAAATTAGGCAGATTTGTCATAAATGAAAGGATTCCATACATATTGGCGGTATTTCTGCACGGCATGGTGTGGTCTGGGATTTGCTTTTACGCTGGCCGGGCAATCGCCGGCGGGGTGGGAGAGGCGTGTATTGTTGGACTCTAACGATTACATCCCTATTTGTATTACCAAAGATGGGCAGGGCGGTTACATCACCGGAGGGCAATCCCGTCGGGTAGATGACAAACATTGGTTCGGGATGATCATGGCCATAGATAAAAATCATCAGGTCCGCTGGGTGCTGATCAATAGGGCCGATACGGTAGGTAACATTAACCGGATCAAACAACTGCGCGACGGTCAATTTATAGCTTTAAACAATTTTTGGTTTGGCCAGGGAAGCAGTGGATGGGCGCAGGCCGGGCTGACCTGGATTAAGTTTGATGCGGATGGCCAGATTGTTTGGCATAAAAGTGAACGCACCGGTGTGACCGCTCTGCCTGCCGGGGTAGATTTTATAGAAAATGAAGCCGGGGAGATCATTACCCTGGGATATCATCAAAACCCGCTGAGTATCAATAAACTAAATTCAGCTGGTGAAGTCATCTGGCACCCCTTTGGATCCACCTCTGGATTTTTTGCAGCCAGCGCCATACAGGCTATTTCTCCTCAAGAATTTATGGTGATCGGGTCATCTTCATCCTCGCGACATAATAACATCAACCGCGGTTTGGTATTAAAAATATTAGATAACGGAGGGTCTCCTCAGCTGCTGTGGGCTAAAAATTATCTTACCGATGTAGATGTTAACTTTCATAAAATATTTCCGACTAAAGATGGTTGGCTCATCTATGGAGAAGTTAATCCAGGTGGACATTTGCTGGTTAAAATTAATGCCTCAGGGGAGGTTATTTGGTCCAGATCTTATCACCCCGAATTGGTAGCTTATCAGCCTAAAGAGGCAGCGGTGGATCGTCATGGACAGATATTGATGATGGGCTTTTATAAAAACCGTGCTGTCTTAATTAAAGTTAATGAAGCCGGAGAACTACTCTGGTCGCGTCGCGTGGAGGCTGAAGAAGGAACCCTCCGCGTGCTTATAGCTGATGATGCGGATAATTGGCTCGGTGCAGGAACAGGGTTTAAATACCATCTTCCCAGCGATCAGGGCTTCGATTTTTACCTCACCGCTCTAGCTGGTCATGGAAACTTACCGTCTTGTATCAGTTCTGTTCAAGCGGTCCAAACCAGGACACTTTCCTTTTCAGTGATTCCACCCGATTTTCAGGCCTCCCAAAGTAATTATTCTTTTTTTCAGGATTATCCCTTGATCGCCGATCGATTTTCTTTACCGGATAGTGTTATTTGTCCCTGTGTGACCAGCCAGCAATTTGATGACCAAGTGTGCCTCGGTGATAGTGTGCTGATCGGGGGCCGGTTTTATAAACCGCCTTTCCAAACTAATCTTGTTTTAACCAACCAATACGGTTGTGACAGCCTGTTGTTTATTGACCTAAAGAATGGGTATGGACATAACCTAGACGTAACCGAACACATCTGTAGCGGTGATACCCTGTGGATAAATGGCGCACCCATAGTCAGCACCGGCGACTATGAAGGATATTATCTTAACGAGTCCGGTTGTGACAGCCTGGTGACCCTGAAGGTCATGGTTCATCCGCGCTATTCCCGGCACGACACCGTAGAACTCTGTCCGAATACCAGGATAACCTTAGGAAATATGACCATTGACCGTCCCGGGGATTATCCAGTGCTGCATAAAACGATTCATGGATGTGATAGTATGATTCACGTCCATGTGTTAAAAAGTGAAAAAAAGGAAACCAGAACCACGCTTATTGACCTGTCATATAACCGGGGAACAAACATCACCTTAGAACCTTGTTCCATTGGAGACCGGTATAGCTGGAATGCTTCGCCAGAATTAATCTGTCCGGACTGCCCTACCCAGGATTTAACCATTACTACCGATGTTACTTTAGACTTGCACATATATACAAATACCGAGTGCCCCGATACCTGCCGCTATAGAATCCAGGCCGTGGAGGTGAAACCGGCGGATTTAGGCTTGCCCAATGTTTTTTCTCCCAATGGCGATGGCATTAATGATGTGTTTTTACCAAATTTTAGCGCTGTTAGGGTTATTTCCTTGGCGATATTTGATCGGTGGGGCCGGCTTATCCATTACACCGCGGGGCCCGAGGCGAGTTGGGATGGCTTAGCTCATGGTCAGCGGGTTCCTCCCCAGGTTTATGTCTACCGGCTAAACTATTTTGACCCGGCAACCAATCAGGAAAAAAGCCTTTTGGGTGATGTCACCGTGATCCGTTGAATAAAGAAACATTCACCAAATAAGATCGGATGCGGTTAGGCCGGGCATGGATAAACCTCTATCTTAGCCCTGAATACTTTTTTATGTATCGTACATTGCGCGAGGCCGTTCTCGATCTGGAAAAACATGGTTTGTTGGTGCGCCTGGAGCAACCGGTGGATGCTCATTTAGAATTAGCAGAAATACACCGGCAAGTGTCTGCAGCCGGAGGCCCGGCGCTGTGGTTTACCCGGATATCCGGAAGTCCATTTCAGGCAGTCTCTAACTTGTACGGCAGTAAGGAACGCATACATTTTTTATTCCGGCATACCCTGGAGCGGGTGGAACAGCTCATCCGGGCGAAAGCGGATCCCGGGGCGGTTTTACGTCAGCCGGGTTCCTGGTTGAATTTAGCCCGTACCGCCTTAACCGCCTTACCCCGGCGGACCGTTTCCCTGCCTGTGCTGAAGCATCGCACCACGGTGTCCCAATTGCCTCAACTGGTTTCCTGGCCTATGGATGGGGGCGGTTTTATTACTTTACCTCAGGTGATGACCCTGCCTCCCGGAGAAAAAAACCTGATGAAGTCCAACATCGGCATGTACCGCATCCAGATGACCGGCAATGAGTACCTTAAAGACCAGGAGGTGGGTATGCATTACCAGCTGCACCGGGGCATCGGCGTCCATCATACGGCGTATAACGAGCGGGAGGAGCCCTTTCGCTGCGCTATTTTTGTGGGAGGACCACCGGCACATGCTTTTGCCGCGATTATGCCTTTGCCGGAAGGGTTATCGGAAGTCACCTTTGCCGGACTCCTGGGCGGGCGGCGCTACCGTTATGGCTGGTGGCAGGACTATCCCATTCATGCGGATGCGGACTTTTGTCTGGTGGGCGTAATCAGTAAACAAGAGCGTAAACCGGAAGGACCGTTTGGAGATCATCTGGGTTATTACAGTCTGAAGCATGATTTTCCGGTGATGAACGTAGAGCAGGTGTTTCACCGGCCCGATCCCTTGTGGCACCTCACGGTGGTGGGACGACCGCCCCAGGAAGATAGTTTTTTTGGCTACCTCATTCACGAACTGGTGGGCCCGCTGACTACGGCCGAGTTTCCCGGATTGGAAGAAGTGCATGCCGTAGATGCGGCCGGAGTGCATCCTTTGTTATTGGCCATCGGACAGGAACGTTATATGCCTTTCCGGGAAAAAAAGCCGGAAGAAATCCTCACCATTGCCCATCATTTATTGGGTAAGGGGCAGACCTCTTTAGCCAAATATGTGATTATCGCCGCCCGGGATGATCATCAACAGTTGCACACCCATGACATTGGGGCTTATTTCAGACATGTTCTGGAGCGGGTGGATTGGCGCCGGGACCTGCATTTTCAGACCAACACCACCATCGATACGCTGGATTACAGTGGCCAAGGGTGGAATGCCGGATCAAAAGTAGTGATCGCCTGTCGGGGGCCCAAATTGCGTGAGTTGGGTACTGAACCTCCGGCTTTGCGCTTACCGGCCGGATTCGAACAGGTCAGTGTGGCCCTGCCTGGCGTCTTAGCCCTGCAGGGACCCGTTTATCACCAGCCATTGCAGGGGCATCTGGATAGTGAAACGCTGGCCGCCTACCTGCAAGGCCAGGCTCTGGAAGCCTGGCCGCTGATCGTGATTTGTGATGATGCATCTTTTCTGGCCCAGACCTTAAATAATTTTTTATGGGTCACCTTTACCCGTTCTAACCCAGCTACCGATATCCATGGGGTAGGGGCCATGGTCCAATTTAAACATTGGGGCTGCACGGGGTCTTTGATCATCGATGCCCGCAAAAAACCACACCATGCCCCGGAACTTATTCCGGATGAAAAAGTACAACAAAAAGTGAGGGAATTTTTAGGTAAACATGCGGTGCTGAAAAAATGGGTTTAGTAGAAATCACTAAACAATTAAAGCGGATTGTTTTGCTTTCACTTTCTCCACATACCCGGCAAAATAAAAAGGAATATTATCTTCTTTCCCTTTGACTAATCTACCTTCAACTTTGTCAAAAGCTAAAATGGAGGCCTCAAATTCAGGTTGTCCGGTAACTAAAATGGGTTGATTCAAAGCATCATACCAATAATATTTACCTCCGAAATTTTGACGGGCTACTTCAAATACATAGGCCCCGACTGATCGAATAAAATTGTTCTTTTGAACTTCGGTGAGATCAGGGTAGACATCTATGGCATTTTCACAGATATAATCTACAACCACTAAACTGTTGACTGAAAAATCGAGCCCTTTATAGCGATTTATGCTCCGATCAACAAAATGATTTGCTGCTGTTAACATATCCTGAGTGAACTCATCTAATGTCTCATTGGAATTCACTTTTTTATCATTTATTTCATTGAGTGTATTGCTTTGATTTTTCTTAAAAAAATTAAATAGCCCCATAGCAACAGAATTAGGAAGGTATGTTAATATTAATGGGCTAAGACAAATTCCGGGCCAATCTTCATGCCGTGGATGCTTTTTAGCGTTAATAAATGAATACAGCCTTGACTTTCGGGCCTGCCGAGCACGCTTCGGCGCAGGCAGGTTGGTCTTTTAAGCTGAAAGTGACAATCTAAGGATTGATCTGCTGTGTTAATTGTCAATAACCATACTTCCCTCTCGACTTCACTTTAAAATATTTAAATGCCTTTTATTAGTTTACACCTTATTGTAGGCTTTTATACGATGAACCAAAAAAAATTCCCAATGCTTAGTATGAGTGATTCACCTAATCAAAGCAACCTCAATTATTTTTGAATTATTCACCGGATGAAATGTTAATATTTATATGTGTTGGCAATAATATCCGTTAAAGTTAAGTTGCGTGTATGAATCACTTGTGAATAGGATGCATACATTAACCCCGGAACCAGGAAAATCACCGTGTGAATACAATGTATTCACTTAGCAATGGTGTAGTGGGATGAGATGTACTCACTACGCATGACCATATTTTGTAACTACCTAAAAACTCCATGCCATGAACTGGTATGATATTTCTATGCCCCTGATTACCTCTGAATTACAATTTTCTCCCGGAGAAATAAAT
>JAYRWN010000006.1:0-22394 GCA_041917975.1 Saprospiraceae bacterium
ATAGGTTATAAAAACCAATACATTAGCCAGGCTTAATTTATCCAGCGTCGAAACTTTAGCTAAGGTCATCTTTCCCTCTTAATATTATAGTTGCTTCTCCAGCTTTCGATTCATGCTATAAATACATAAAAACAGAACGCCAGTAAAATAAAACTTATTAAGGATGTGGGATTGCGACATTAGCATCCAGGTAATAAATAGTACTGCGATAATACACATATAGGTAACGATCCACACAGGATAACTATTCTTTCTGTTGATACCCAAAAAACATATCACAATAATTATCAATAAAACTATTCTAAGTGTGGACATTGATCCGATATTTTAATTAATCTGTAAATCTCAAATTCAATTTAGAACCTCATCATTGCCCTAAGGTTAATAAAGTCAATTGTCTAAAAAATTAGTAAGGTCAATGGTTTGTAATAGAGGTTGTTTAAGGTTATTGTTAACCAAATAAATGTACAACTTGTTGTTCAAATATACTAAAGAGTTTAAGTTAAAGGTGATTAGATCATATCTGGTGATGGTCTTTTTTATCTTAAGATCTTTATCAAGGATAACTAAATCGGCTTCCCTTCCCACGCCTTCTTTATCCAGTGCTGAGACCACTCCGGCATAGTGATCACCAAGTACAGGAACTAATGACATAAACATTTCACGCCTTTTGATGGGTAGTTCATATTTTGCATCGATACAGTTTAAATCTACTGTTTCCCATAGTGATTCACCGTTAAACAACATGTATTTACCATTTTGTTTAAAAATGGTGTAAAAACGCCCAAGATAATAATCTAACAACCGCGGCAAACGTCCGATACTTTTATCTTCATGCATTTTAAATTCCCCTTCTTTTAACTCGTAATAGATAAACTTCGCTTGCTCAGGGCTGTAGGCTTCGCCGTCCGGGACTTCACAGCTCACATAAAATGCGCGCTCATCAATAAAATATCCGCCCTTATTTAAATTAACTCCGAGATTTGAATCGTACCTCTCTTGCACAATAAATTCACCGATATTCAGCTGGTCATCCATAAAAATAATGCCGGTCAGGACATTTCCAGAATAGTCAGGGGTGATTTTGGTTACCGGCAGGTCTAGTCCAAAGGCTAACATCTTTTCATTCACCTGATGCCCGCGGCTGTATAAAATACGCGACTTAAATTTATGCGGGATTTTATATTGTTCTTCCAAGCCATACAATTTATACTCACGCCACTTACGATGATTAGTCATGGCTTTGATGATGGCATCCACCACCTGACGTTCATCTAACACCTTAACCACCTCTCCGCTAAAATTATTGACTAAGCCTACTTTTACATACCCAAAATTCACTACACTGGTGCTGTCTCTGATGGGTAGGATTGATCCCAAATCCGGGCCAGCCGTATTGGCTAGAGTGTTTAAATCATAATTAATTTTAACCGTGGTAAACTGAGCCATACATGTATTGGCCGCCAACCAGGCGGCCAATACATAAAATAATTGTTTTTTGAACATTAAAATAAATATTATACCGGATTACAACTTGAGCAAGAATAACAAATGGCTTCCGGGTCGGTCCAACAATAATAATTCCATCCTCCAGAATTATTTGGTTTCTTGTCATAGAGCTTGCCATGTTCAACATATGTTCGAGTACGAATTTTAGGCATGGCTTCGAGCAATATTCCATTAGTTGCGTCGTATTTCAATTGATCAAATATGGAGCCGTCCTTATCAAAGACATAAACATTATCTATCTTTATGACATCAGGTTCAGGCGATATTCCAGATTTTGAACAGCTAGTAATGAGAAATCCACTTAATAAAATTATTACAAAAAAAAAATACCTTTTCATTTTTCTGATAATTTCTATAATTATTATAATTTCCCTACTTCTTGATCACAGAGATTTCGGCAGCTTCCGTATTCATGAATAAAATAACGCGTTATATATTAGCTCTGGGACACGCCCAGCGCAATAATCAAAAACTAACTGTGATCTATCCTGGTCAGATCAAATTAATTGGTTTTTAATATCACATTACACTCTACCTGGGAAGATGTGGGGTAGTACATCAGGGCCAGGACGCATCTCATTGACCTCTGTCAGTTTGTTCACTAATCTTAGTCACTAATATATAAGCAAATAAGCAAATAAGCAAATAAGCAAATAAGCAAATAAGCAAATAATTATTACTAATTTTATACAAATTTATTCAATCCTAATATTTAAGGCCTGGACTTTTTATAATCATCTTGTCTCATGTTAAGCAAATAAGTAGCTTTTCATTTCCGTATCTAGCCATTGGCAATAACAAAGTTTCAAAGAATTATAAATCAGTACCTACTTCCATCTAATACAGCTTATGGAATTACTCATTATTAACGATACCTGGCATCATTGAAGTCTACTATACATAAATATAAGATAAAATACCGCCCCACAGCCATATACAATAATTAAAGCTTTGGCCAAACTCTTATTAAAGAATTTATTTCGCCCCTCCTCATTTAATTTAACTTTATAGAGAAAAATACTTATGACAAAAAAAGTTATTGTAAACAAGCTATCAATCCAATATATTTTTTTATTAATTATTAAAATGTCGATAATAATATAGATCATGTAAACCAAGACATTAGCCAAAGCTAATTTTTCGAGCAAAGAAATTTTATTCAATTTCATATTATATACCCTTTTCATTTGTGTATAACTTTTGCCAAAATTATAATCTGGAACACACCAGCACAATAATAAATAATTATCACCAATGATCTATCTAATCTGATCAAACTAATTTAATTGGCTTTTAAACTTACATTACACTCTACCTGGGAAGATGTTGGGCAGTACATCAGGACCAGGACGCATCTCATTGACCTCTGTCGGTTTGTTCACTAATCTTAGCCACTATTATATAAGCAAATAAGCAAATATTTTTACAAACTTTTTATAAAATTATTCAATTTTAACATTTGGAGGCCTGCGCTTTATTAAACTCGATTGTGGGCTACCTAATAATACCTAATCTGAACCAGCCGGAACCAAGAGGAACAAATTATTTAGCCAAACTCATTTGGGTAGATGAACCTTTTATCCTCTGCGGGCAATTAATATTGGCTCAGCAAAATATTTTGTAGTGGAGGGATATAGGGCACTAACTAAACACAGATAATAACACGATTTGTAAAAATTATTCAACCACAAGGAGGTAATCATGGCCTCAAAATAAATAAACAATTCATAATTAATGTTTTACATTTTTTAACTGATCTGATTTTAGTCTTTCATGCTGATGACATAACGGTAAACATAGACTTGATAATTTTGCCAATCATTATCCGCAGCAGGTACTGCACCTCGGATCAACAAAGTTGAATCATTTTCAAATCCCAGCACCGCGAAATGGTGAGTTTGCGCCGGAATATCAGTGACAGTAAGTTTTTCTCCCGTGGAAGTGGAATAAATGTTCCAATACCTTTTAGCCCGATAAGGATTTTTATTTAATTCTTGAATATCACGAAAAACAAATGCATCCGGGCGAGCCACTTCATAATCCGTAAAAATGTATTTTTTGCTTACGGCAAGGGCTTCGTGCTGAGCATTCTTCTGCAACATCAACAATTGTTCGGTCAATTCTTCACTGTCTTGATAATATATAGATCCAAAATGCTGTGGATTTAAACCGATTTTTTGCACCGAAAGATCTTTTGAATTAATCTTAAAGAGAATTTGGTCAAAAGGAAGTAAAGAATAAACATCCTGACCATGAACGGCGTGAACCGGATTCATTTGCACCGGAAAACGGTATTTCCGGTATATTGACTCCGGGTAATAGAATCCTAACCGTCGAATCTGACCGTTATGATAATTAATGCCAATGAGGTTAAAGGATTTTTCATAAAAGGACATCTCCTGAGCAGACAATTGGGGATCAAATGCAGAGATAAAAAATATCCCCCCTGAATAAGACACCTGATTAAATCCACCAGTAATAATCACCTCTTCAGAAAGTTTATGTTTTTTAAGTATCTGGCCTTTCCAATTATAAGCTAAAATCGCCTGCTTGGTAATAATATACATCGTATCCGGTCCAACCGGGTAAAATCCAGCGATGCTTGAATACTCATCCGGACCGGCACCATAACGATTGATGGTATGAACCAGACCACCCCTGGCGTTAAATTTAAGGATAGTTCGCTGCCTGGTATCAAGAGCATAATATCTGGAGTTGCTATAATAGTGTAGCGCATATTCCATTTCCGGTAAAATCTCGAATTGTACCGAATCGACTAGCCGGAAATCCACCTGACTCGTTTGAGGTGTTAAAACAGCGTCCAAACTGAGGCGAGTTAAAGCAAGACTCAGGGAAACAACGGTCACGGCTCCCAGATGAATTAAACAGGAGAGCATGTATCAGGGAGTTTAACAGCGTTGAAAAAAGAATTTAATAACTATCCATAAAAACACGAACTTCCAAATTTAACGGATGACGATAAAACTCCAGGTGCGCCAGGTGCTGGCGGTTTGCAGGGCCAAAGTATAAACACCGCTGACGGCTGGGTTCATAACTACCTCTTCCACCAGACTGGTGGCAGTCGATTGCGGAATTAATTTGTGCCAGGCCAGCTGACCGCCGGGATCATAAATGCGCAATTGAACGGGTAAAGGGGTGGATAATTCTATATTTAACTTAAACTGCCCGGTGTTAGGATTAGGGGCGATGGTCAGCGAGCGGATCACCGCAGTACTTGGTTGATTTTGCTGATCTACCAGGGCTGCATCATCCGTTATCTTTACGGATTTGGTCAGTTCGACCAAACAACCGCGGTAATAACTGCGCAAGCCTACTTTATACGAGCCATTAGCGCTACCCCCGAAGGTCAAGGTGTTGTGCACTTTAGTGATGATGTCCAGGCCCTCCTCCACCCACCAGGTGATGCTATCCGGCACCGGCCAACTGTTTTCCACGGCTTTGACTTCCGTACCGGTTAACGCAACAGCCGGGACCAGGAAATTAACCAGGAAAGCGGTCTGGGTGGGAACCAAAACCACAGACCTGGACCCTGTGCAACCATTCTGATCCGTAAAGGCGACCTGGTAGGTTCCTTCAAGGAACAATTCCGGGTCATGGCCCCAGTAACTGAAGGCCTGCGGGCCGGACCAGGCATAGTGGTACGCCGAATCCAGGGTTAAGACCACCCGTTCCCCGGTACAGATGGTGATCAAGGTATCCCGGAGCGGTGGTATTACCGCTTGTTCGCCGATGGTCAGTTTTTGGGTAGTCTGACAGCCGGCCTCATCGGTCACGGTGACCTGATACTCCCCTGCTCCAACCTGAGTTAATACCGGGCCTTGCTGGGCATTATCCCATTGCATGGTCAAGGCCCCTAGCCCTCCGCTGACGGAAATTTGGGCCAGGCCATTCCGGCTTCCCGGGCAGGAAGGGAGCATCGTTTCTTCGTGAATGGCTAAATCGGTGGTAGGCGCGGAATCCACCCGCATGATTTGACTAAAATCCTGAATGCAGGTCGAATTGCGGACTCGTCCCCGTAAGGTATAATTTCCGGGTAATAGGGAATCAAAATAGAGGTGCGCCTGCCATACCTGGTCGCTTAACTGCCATTCCCAGCCCGCAGCATCCGGGATATCCAACGCAATTGATCCAAACTGATCCCGGCAGGTGAGCGGCGAAATAATGTCTGTATTGCGGATAACTTTAAAACCATCCGCTTTCAGATCGATGGCTCCCAGGCTATGGGTGCAACCATCGCTGGCTACTTGAACTGCATAACTGCCATCCGTTAGACCACTGTAGGTGTGCGCCGAAGCCCAGGTTTTGCCGCCATCAATACTGAAGATGATTCCCTCCGGTGCCCCAGAAAACTCAATAGTGTTCGTCTGTCCGCAGAAATCACCGGGTATGGACTGGGCAGAAATTTGGTTCAATAAAGGCGGGCTTTTCAAGGTCAGGGTAAGGACCGTATCACAAGTCGTGCCGGGTAACGTCAGCAGGTAAGTACCGGGCTGTTGGAATTTTTGGCCATTAAGGATTACTTCGTTACCGGAGCATAACGTTTGTTCCTCAGCCCGTTGCGGCAGCGCTAAAGCCATAACTTCCGCTTCGCCCAGCGCCAGGCACCCCAATTGATCGGTAACCGTAACGGTGTACTTTCCCGGAGCCAGTTGAGGCAACCTAGCCGCCTGGGCTCCGTTGGACCAGGTGATCTGTGAGGGGTTGTTGCCTCCTGAGATCATTAGGGATAACGAGCCGTCTGCGGCCTGAGGACAAGAAGCAGGAGTAACCTCAAGATCCAGTTTCAAACCAGAACAAACGGTGGCACCGGTAAGGCTAAGTACGATAGCATCCCGGATGGAGCATCCCTGCGCATCCGTAAGCGTGTAGTCATAGCGGCCGGGAGCGAGTTTGGCCAGGAAAAAATCCGTTTGTCCGGTGGTCCAAACAATGGTGTAAGGTCCTTGTCCGCCGGCTGGAGTGAGGGCGATGATACCGTTAGGAAGCAGGGTGTCTGTAGGTTCCTGGACTGTAAGCTGCGCGGTTAGGGGCTGCGGAGCATGAAGCACAACTTCTCCGGTCAGTGCGCAGCCGAAGTCGTCTTCCACGCGATAGAGGTACGTCCCGGCAGCCAGTCCCGAGAGCTGAGGTATAGTCCACTGACCTTCGTCCGGTCCGAAAATTAAGACCTTGGTGGGATCTGGATTGTTAATGTTTAAAGTCAGTGTACCGTCATTGGCTCCCGCACAGCTCAGGTGCTTGACTCGAGCCTCCGCGGATAAGGTGCAGGTTTTAGGACGTATGTCCTGGGTGCAGGTGGCGATACAACCTTGTGGGGAGGTTATTTGCAGGTGGTATACACCGGGTGTCAGGTTGGATAAATTAACTTGTCCGGAAGCGGGTGAGATGAACTGCGGAACAAAATCAGGCTGATTGGCCACCTGAACCTGGTGTCCCGGTGTGCCGGTGACCGTGATAACACCCTCCAAACCACCGACAGAACGCTGGTGGCTAGTCACGGCACATTCGATCTGCGGCAAGGGCCAGGAAAGCAAGGTTGACCCAGCAGATGAGGAACAGCCCTGGCGATCGGTGACGGTCACTGCAAATGTGCCATCGGTTAAACCCATAAAGGGTCCGGCATCGTGAAGCGTTTGTTGCGGACTTGCCCAGGCGTAGGAGAGAGGGGTGACACCATGCTGAACAGTAAGGGACAGCTGGCCACCGGCGCCACCGGCACAACCCACCTGGGTTTGCATCGCCACGGTCAGCGTACAAACGATGGGCGCGATGACTTGTTCACAGGAGATGATACAGCCATTTTTGTCGTGTAGTTCTACAGCATAAGTGCCTTCAGCCAGGTGCCGGAGCGTTTCCTGGCCCGCTTGCGGTGGAGACAACCTTCGTTCAGAGCCGCCGTCACTCCAGATGAGGGTATAAGGTGCCACGCCTCCGGACCATTGAACCTGGATACTGGCATCCGTGGAATCCACATGAGTCAAAGGGGTCTGCTGACAAAGCAATACCAATGGGGGTGGTTCTTTGATCAAGAGCTGGGAGGCCACGCTACATCCGGCCAAGTCTGTCACGGTAAGATTATAGGTTCCGGGACCTAGTCCGCTAAAGGCAGACTGGGTTTGGACCTGATGGTAGCCGGCTGGTCCGGTCAGCGTGTAAGTCGGACTATTGCTGCCGGTGAGGTTAATTTTTGCTTCACCATCTTGCGCTCCAAAGCAGGATATTTCGCTGGTAATGATCGTGGCCAGGCTCAGCGTGCACAGGCGGGCTTCGATGTTGATGGTGCCGCAGGAAGCTACACATCCCCGGCTGTCGGTGACGGCCAGGGTATAGGTGCCAGCGGTGAGGTCCTTAAAGGTGTAGGCGGTGGTGAAGCCCAGGTTCGGGTTAACCACTTTGGGTCCGGTCAGGTTCAAACGATAAGGCGGTGTGCCTCCGCTGACTTTGACGCTGATTTCGCCTTCTTTCCCCTTTTCGGTGGTTTGATGACTGATTAAAGCACATTGGATGGCCAGGAGTGGAGGGTCAGTCAATACAAATTCGAGGACTTCGGAGCAGGAGGCTCCATCGCTGATGGTCACCTCATATGGTCCTGGTAAGAGTTGATCCCGACTGCGCAGGGTAGAGCCATCGGACCAGCGGACCTGTGGGTTGCCAGAGTTGAAATTGATGCTGATGGCCCCGCGGCCGCCGCGGCAGGGGATGGGGGTGACGGTGGTAGTGAAAGGCGGGAGGGAGGGTTCATTCACTAAAAATGAGGCGGTGGTGGTACACCCAGCTTGATCAGTGACCGTGACTGAATAGGTCCCGCCGGACAAATTTTGAATTTGAGCAGTGGTCAAGCCGTTACTCCAATGATAACGAAGGGGGGCCTGACCGCCGGAAACCGAAAGATTAATGGAGCCATTATTATAGCCGGCGCAGGAGACATGGCGGATTTGGGGATTACTGATGCTTAAGTTACAGGATTTTTCCGTGACGGTGACCAGACAAGGGTCATCGCAGAGCAGATAATCTAAACTAAAAATATAAATTTCATATACACCCGATGGAAGGTTTCCAATCACGTAAGTTCCAGGCAAATCAAAATGTAAGTATCTAAATTCCGGACCGTAAACTTCCACATCATAAGGTGGTATGCCTCCTGAAAAGGTTAAATTAATTTTGCCGTTATTACCTCCTTGAACAGCACTTTCCGCGTTACAGACCAAATCAATTGGAGGAAGAGCAATAATTTCTTTACTATCACTGATCACACATCCTGATGCATCTGTAACTGTAACACTATATAATCCTGGAATACTGTAGACAATTGGAACCGTAGTAGTCTGTGGCCCAGTGGGGGTTGACCACTGAAAAGTCGCAGGAAATTGTAAGCCTTCTGTATTAGCTCTTAAATAGGTTGGGGTATTAAATCCGCATTCATATAAAGTTAGGTTATCGTTAAATAATTCAATATCACAGTTATTTACTATGGAATCATTTAGCAAGTCATTATTCTCGTAAGCGTAATTTTGATATGCAGTCAATAAGAAAGTTAAAGAAAATAGCAAGACGGGTAATCTCCTGGACATCCTCAAAAGAATTAGTTGGTTAAGTCCAAGAAAAGTAAGGAATTAACTTTTTATCACCAAATTCCGAGGATATTTTTTATAACGGGTTACTTTCTTTTTGTAGAAGGCAAGTTTGACTTACTCACAAATTCTATGAAAGAAATTATAAGGCACCAATAGTTATAAAAAGAGGGTCATCGAAATCGATGACCCTCTTTTATAGAATTTCAGACTTTAAATTCTAACGAGGACCTTCATATTCCATATGCCAGCTAAAGGCAACGCGTGGGCCATCCGGAATTGCACTGGGATGAAACATAAAAAACTTAACATCAATACTGCCATCGGGATTACGCTGGTTAGCCCCGGAGGGATCTAACTGGGCATAACGGCCATTACCGGCCGGCTGGCCATAGATGTTGACCACACTAGTGATTTTATCGGTGGCCGGATCAAAGGTAAAGGATGGGCAATAGGAGCCATACCAACTGAATGAGCCATTATTATAAATTGGCACAAAATAATCTACCGATACATCAGGGTCCCAACCATCCACCGAATTAGCACCGGAGGTGATCAGGTGGTAGTTCATGGGAAACACGCCGGTCAAGGCCGCATTGGCATAGTCGACCATGGTGCCGGTCACCACATATTTTCCATCGTATTTATTTTTGGCCAGAATATTAAATAAAGCCTTATTGGCACCATCAACTATCGTATAGCCAGCCGGGGCACTTTCGATAGCCAAACCCAGCAGGTATTGTTTCGATAAATCCAAGTCTAATGGATTTAAAGAAATGGTGATGGCTTTGGCAAATTCACCTGGAGTGAAATTGGCATTCAATCCATTGATGGTATAATTAAAATCCGGAGCGACAAATTCCGTCCCGTGTTCGGCATTATAAGCATCCACTAAGGCATTGTCTACTTTTAATTTCGCCTCACCTCCGGTATTGAGATTAGCCTGGGAGTTAGGATCACGCTGCAAGGTAAGCATGGTCACCGTCACTTTTTGATCAACAGCATCCAGGCCAATGGTATTGACTTCACTGTCTGCACCCGAAAAACGCAGCAGTTGAGGTCCTTTGCCTTCTATTTCATTCGTATCCTCTTTGATACAAGAGACAAATGGAAGGACAAATAATAAGATTAAATATTTCAATTTCATGATTTACTTTTTAGAAAAGTTATTCAAACTTTATTTATCCCACCATACCCGGCCATCCGGAGTATCTCCACCACTTAGTCCACTGACGGCCGTAGCCAGGTTAGCACCATTCAGGTTATATTCCTGCGACGGGTAAATGAAGCGGCGTGGGATTTGTTTGCTGTTATTGGTGGCCGCCGGCGTTGGTTTTAAATCCGGAACACCGGTTCTGCGCCACTCGGTCCAACCACTGCGTCCGTCCGGGAAAATGGCTAACCATTTTTGGGTCCCGATCCGCTGTAATTCGTTACCTCCTGACAGTGCTACTTTATCGCTGGTGATGTAACCGTCGAAAGCATCCTGGTCATAAACATTCCATCTGGTCCAGGACGCCTGAACACCCTCCGCATAAAACTTATTCTTATCACCGCTCACCCAGCCGCGCTGAATAGCTTCGGCAATGGTTAACAAAACTTCACTGGCGGAAAGAATAACAATCGGTGAGTTTTCTGCTCTGAAGGCCGGATTCAAAACTTTAGACCAGTCAGGATGCTGATTGGTATACCCAATCACATCATCCCTGGTCAAACCGTAAGGAATGGATATCACTTCCCCCTTATCATTGGGTTCACCGAAGGCGCGTAACCGAGGGTCGGATAAGTCCGATAAGGTGTTGGCAACCACATCACTGATGGCATAGTCTTTACGTCCATCGTACAAATTGTACCAGGGGTTACGGAAGTTACCCCCGGGATAGGTCACCGCAACGTCATCAGCGGCTGAACTCAGATAACCGGCGGCATCGCTAAAGGCTGCAGCGAATTCAGCTTTACCTTGCGCTTCATCCACTTTAGACAAACGCATAGCCAGGATCATCCGCATCGAGTTCGCCCATTTTTTCCACTTGCCGATGTTACCATTAAAGAGAACATCCCCTTTGGCTGGTAAGCCACCATCAAACTGCGCAATGGATTCTTTCAATTCCTTGAAAAAATCTTTATAAATGTCAGCCTGTTTATCATATTTAGGCTGAGCGGCACCTTTTAAAGCTTCAGAATAAGGTACATCACCCCAGCGGTCAGTTTGATGAATGTAGTGATACACTTTAAGAATTCTGGCTACGGCGATCTGGTTATTATTTGATCCGTTCACCGCCACTTCATTCTTGGTATTTTCATTGGTATTATTATCAATGATATTTTGAAGATCAAACATAGCCCCGGAGTAATTGCCGGTAAAGTCAATCGTCAATACGGAGTATAAGGAGTTGTCGGTATACTGTGATTCAGAAAAATACTGGGCATATAAGCCTTCGTTCAGTCCACGTGGCCAGTCGCCTAAACCAGATAAAGCATTGGTTAAGAGCGCTGAAGTCACAGGGACAGTAGTAGCGTTAGGGTTGCGGTTAAGGTCTCCAAAATCATTGATGGAACAGGTGGAGAACAGGAATGCCGCAACCATTAATATAGCTGATTGAATAAATTTTCTCATGATATAATTAAGGTTTTAGAAGCCTAATTTAATATTAAAACCAAATGATCTGGTGCCAGGGAACTGACCATTTTCGCCAAAACGTTGACCCAACTCAGAGGGATCGAAGTCTTCCGATTTGGAGTAGATCAACCAAGGATTGCGGGCGGTTAATGATATGGAAGCTGACTGTAAAAAGTCCAAGCCGATTTTATTCACCGGCAATTGATATCCGACGCTTACTTCCCGCAATTTGATGTAATCCAAGTCATAAACGGAAGGTTCAGCAATACGGTTGTTCACAAACTGGTGATAATAGGAAAATGCATCGAAATAAAGGTCCATGGGAGCACCGGTCTCGTTGTTTACACCTTCCACATGTACACCACCGCCTACAGCGACCGGATCACGTACCGGATTGCCTTTATCGTTGAGTCCACCGGTTTCGTCAAACAAACCAGAGAATTTACCCCAAGTATCTGACAAAGAATAAAATTTCCCTCCTTTTGAATAATCCAGGTTTAAATTGACGAACAAATTTTTAAAGCTGATTTCATTAACGAATCCGCCAGTGAAATCCGGTAATACCGTACCGAAGTAGGTGTCTGGTACCGCGATGAATTGACCATCGTTGGTTAACATTGGCACCCCTGAATCGTTGCGTTTAATACCACCGCCCCGGATCTGGCCCCATTGTTCGCCTACCCTATGGACCAAACGAGCACCGAAAGAGGTTCCAAACGTACCCGTTTCTTGAATAATGGCATCAATTCCTTCAGCCAGTTCTATCACTTTGGAGTTGTTTTTGGCAAAATTCAAGGTGATGTCCCAGTTGAAATTGGACGTCTGCACGGGAATAATTTGTACGCTTACTTCCACGCCATTGCGGTCAACCTGGCCGGCATTAATTTTTTTAGTGCTAAATCCGGAAGAACCGGAAACAGGTACACTTAAAATCTCATTGATTTTGTTTTCATTATAATAAGTAACACTAAATCCCAAACGGTTGGTAAAAAATTTAATATCTCCGCCAAATTCATATGCAGATGAAAGGGACGGTTCAATGGCTGGATCGACTAATTCATTAGGCGTACCCATTAAAATGTTGCCGTTCCATTGGTTGGCGCCGACACCATAGTTAAGCGCTAATTGATACGCATCCAGGTCAGATCCCACCCTGGCCCAGCTGCCTCGTACCTTACCAAAAGAAATAAAATCTATGTTTAACAACTCACTAAACACAAAACTCAATCCTACCGAAGGATAAAAATATGAATTGGCGTTAACCGGGAGTGCTGAACTCCAGTCATTCCGGGCGGTCATATCCAAATACAACAAATCTTTAAAGCCAAAGGATGCTATTCCATATAAACTGCGAACTTCTTTTTTGGAGCGGAAATTACTGTTTCCAAAAGGAGAGGTTTTGGAATTGGATAAAGTGAACAAGTCCGGGATGTTTAAACCATTTACCGTATTTCCAGTGTATATATTCCGGGTATCTACACGAATATTACCACCTGCTCGGGCTTCAAGACTGAGGGCTCCAAAACGGTTCGTATAAGAAGCTAAAACTTCGTAGTTATCTTCTCTTTGATTATCAAAGCCCGTGCCATAGAAGGCACGAAATCCGGTCTGGGTAGCACTGGTCTCCAAGACACTATTGCCTTTGTTCTCAAAGAAAGATTTACGGTCGTTCCGTCTTACATAACCCGTAATATCAAAATTTTTAAATGGCTTAAAGGTTACGTGTACATCCCCGTAAATCCGGTCCCTGTTCTCCACCTGGTCCAGATTATCAAAATAGTCGTAGAAATTATACCAGTAATTACCTCCGTAGAAACTCAACGGACTGCTTAAATAATTACCCGGGTTATTGTGGTTCCAGGAGGCTAAAATACCCTGAGGAGATTTAGTGCCTGATAATGAACGCATTTTATTGATGTCCAGGTGACGATGGAACCATTGGTTAAAAGAACCGGAAGACTGGTTAGCATAACCGTCATCAAATTCACCATTCAGTTTTTGGTTGATGACATTTATGTTTGCTCCGGCACTTACGTATTTACCTAAATCAAAATTGGCGTTGGCGTTAAGCAAGTGTTTATTTAACCCTGAATTAGGTAGCAACCCTTTGATATTTTGATTGGTATAACTTAAGCGTATGGAATAACCATTTCCAGCCTGGCTCAAATTGATATTATTATTCAAGGTCACCCCGGTATTATAAAAATCCCGGATGTTATTCGGTTGAGGCAACAATTTTTCAGTTTTACCGAAGTCCGGTGTTCCGACGTACCAGGAATACCAGGGAATATATTCCTGGCCCACCATCCGCGGACCCCAACTGGCGTCATCCGAATAATCATGATGGTATTTACCTTCAAAGGTTTTCCATTCTTCAGGCATACCTTCTTCCCAGGCAAATTGAATCAGATCAGCAGCGCCACCTCCGGCATAGGAGTTTTGATAATGCGGAAGGATATACACCTTATCCCAAAAAGTACCCTGATTAACTTCCAGTCCGATACCTTTTCCTTTTACCCCTTTTTTGGTTTTGATCACGATCACTCCGGCGTCACCGCGCTGACCGTAAAGAGCGGTAGCGGATGGGCCTTTAAGAACGGTCATCGACTCAATGTCCTCAGGATTGATGTCAATACCGCTGGTCGGTGTACCATCGACGACATACAACGGTTCTTTATCCGTCAGCGATCCCGCACCACGAATACGTATGGAGGCATCCCGGCCCAAAGCCATATAGGACTGGCCTCGCACCTGTACACCGGCAATTTTACCACTTAGGGCGTTATTTACGGTGTTGTTGGGAATGGCATTAAGCTTTTCACCACTTAATTGCTGAGCAGCATAGGGCAAAGATTTGGACGACCTAGGCGTTCCTAATGCCGTAACTACAGCTTCGGATAAGGTGATCCCCTCGGCTAAAGTGACATTAATCACATCGTCTACCCCCATCTGTACTTCCTGGGTTTCAAACCCGGTGTAACTGAACACCAATACACTACTTCCGGTAGGGACTTCCAGGGTATAAGATCCATCGACCTCAGTGACTGTCCCCACTGTAGTACCTTTGACCAGAACGTTCGCGCCGATGAGGCCATCCCCGTTCACGTCGGTAACTGTCCCGCGGACAGTACGTTGAGCCAATGCGGCTCCAATAGCCAGGAAAAAGGCTATTAAAACCAGTGAGCTTTTTTTCATGTAAATCTTGTTTATTTATAAATCGTGACAATAATAGGTAAAAATCGGCGCTTGCACGCCTGTTTTTTAACTAATCTTTAACGGTAACGAATTGATCTTTGTCAACGCTCCCTGAAGTAAACGCCAAATTTTATTTCATCTTTATATCTCGCTAAGTATTAAATACTTACGTATTAATATCAGTGCATAATTTTATTGGCACGACTCCATCGTCAGGGTCTAATTTTATAATTTTAGTAATAAAAACAAAGAAATCGGTAGGATTTTATTAACATTATTCTGACTTCAAGTCAAAAATTGTATTTATTTCTTTCCCTGGTTATTAAAGAGGTAATAGTGCCACCTATAGGCCGAAACATGCTAAAAACAGTCAGTTTATTAAATAAAAAATGCTCCTGATCAGCAAGACCAGGAGCATTTTTATCTCTAGGAAGGATAAAATTACCCTTTCTTGGTCAATTTTATGCCAATAGCAGTAGGCGTCACACCTGGACAACCACCGGATCTGGCAAACTCACGGTAATAAATAGTCAATGAGGAATCGTTATTCCGGTCAAAAGTAGTCCCGGTGGAAGGGCCTAAAGTAACCGTCGTCCCTGCTGCACACCCGTAATTCGTATTAATAGTTCCTACCACGATTTGATCACACACCAGGTCAAAAACAAAATTCATTTTGCTTCTAACGTTGGTATTGTCAGGAATGTAGGTGATTTCAAACTGCCTTCTGGTTGCAGAGCCCGATACAGTCTTTAACTCCACTTGCGGAGGAGTGGCTCCAAAAGTAGGACCAAAAGCCGCAAAGGTGGTGTCTAAATATTCCAGGTTATACAAGCCGAGGAATTTGCTCGCATCATACAAACACTGTAAAGTAGCCACCGGGTCAAACAACGAGAAAAAGGCAGCCGGGTCTAAAACCGGCGTGTTGGAGTTGGCCGAAGAAAACACCCGGCCATCGGTCATTTCCAGTTCAGAACGGAAACGAAACTGATCACCGGAATAGTGACTTGCTACGTCGGTACCCAAAAAACTATTTAAATCAGCATAAGTCACTGAAAAAGAAGTAGAACGATATTTGTCCTTACTATCGGTAAAATCAGACTGGCCTTTGGTTTGCCAAAGTTTTTCAGCTTTAGAACCATCGCCATTCCCGGCAGAGTTGTCTTTTAAACTTACGAAGACCCGCATTTCTTTGACCAGTTTACCTCTTTCTAAGTCGACAAGTTCCACTTCCCAGGTGATTTTACCACTGGACGGGTTGTTGATGTCAAAAATGGTATTACCACCGGATAACAAACGCGGATAAGCTCCTTTGCCAAGCGTATTAAAGTCAATGAGTCGTCCACTTTCTTCCTTACAGGCGACCAGGGTTAATAATGAAGCTACAACCAATATCAATAATTTTTTCATTGTCTTGCGTTTAAGATTATTTAATAACATCCGCCGGATTGTTATCCCAGAACACCTGTTCTTTGGCCGACTTTTGTTCGGCATTGGAATTCAGTTCTACGTAATCGGTGGGATAAAGCGCGGTGCGGTAAAAGTCGCCGGGATTTGGATTCAAACTCGGTTGCAGATTATCCGGGAATAACGTGCGGCGTAAACTGTTGTACACCTCGATACCGTTTTTCCAGGCGGCGATGTAATACTCTTTCATGATCACCCGCAGTTTACCCCGGTTATCAGCAGCTTCATCATATAGTCTCAATACTTCGGCAATATAAGCAGCTTTTTCATTAGCTCCGGGTAAGAAGGCTGCTCTGGCGGTCACCGGATTACCATTCGGGTCTTTCCCCACGACTTTATCTAAATCAGCGGCTACTTTGGAAGCAAACGAATACACTTTGTCAATGGATTTGCTAACGGCACTTTCCAATAAAGCCCGTGGGTCACCTGTCGTACCGAGGGTCAGAGCAGCTTCCGCTTTAACGAAGTCCGTAAAGCTGGATAACCAAATAGGTTCAATACCGGTCCCTAAAGCCCCGGTGGTCCCTGCTTGTTGCTGATTGGCAGCGGAATTGTCATCAAATCTACCACCAGAGGGGTAGAGACCATAGATGGTACGAATGTTGCCATCCGGAGGTGTACCGGTGTTGTTTTGATGGTCGCGACCCCAGAAACCTCTTTCCAGGTCTACACAATACGGCATACCTGCCGGGTAATGGGCAGGAAATGCTTTTTCATCGCAAGACCGCGTATTGACATTGTATACCTCCGGATCAGAGAGGTCAGTATTTTGCCGGTAAAAATAGAAGCGGGTGCGGGGGTCTTCTATTTTTTTCTCACCATATAATACCCACATGTAATAGGTAGATAAATAATCACCATCACTGGTTTCGTAAGAACCATTGTAATTACCATTGCGGGTATTCGGATTCACCCGTTGATTGCTGTATTGAAAGACAAAATCTTCGCTGGCATTGTCGATCAGGTCTTTGGTCAGTAAATCAGCAATCTTAGCCTTAGAATCAGCATTGACCAGTCGGGTATTGTTATACGCCCGTAACTTTAGGGTATTGGCTAAAGCTATCCATTTGGCATTACTACCGCCAAAATACATATCTGACGTAGGTTTAGGGGCGGTAGCGTTACCCAGGTCCACAATTGCTTCATCCAACAGGACTAATGCAGCATCATAGATGCCCTTGCCATCATCAGCGGTAGGATTCCGAGAATCGGTACCTTTTAAGGCATCAGAATAGGGAACCTTGCCGAACAGATCCACCATGGTAAAGAGTACATATGCTTTCATGATTTTTGTAGTCCCTCCATGAAAGGCAAAACCTTTTTCAGTTGCAATGTTACCTAATGTTTGCATATCGGGAAGAAGATCCGAATAACAATTGGACCAAATGCCATTGAAAGACAGTCCGTTAAAAGAGTTTCCATAATTACCTCCACCTAATTGTTGCATTCTAGATAATGAGGCCGGAAAAAAATAGGTATTTAAATAGAAATTCTTAAAACTAATTTGAATTTGATTGTACAAAAAGTTCACGTTGGCATTGTTTGGACTTACGGCATTGGGATTTTCAAGAAGGTCCAATTCCAGCGAGTCACAGGCTGACAACGATAGAAATAACGAGAATATGCTTAATCTATATATCCATTTCATGATTATATACTGTTTAGAAGTTAGAACGAGAAGTTTAAGCTCACCCCATATTTACGGGAGGTAGGTCCGGTGATGTACTCAAATCCACGGCCGTTACCTACCCCGGTACTCAACACTTCCGGATCGTAATTGATGAATTTCGGGAAATTAGGAGCATTATACCACAGGTTTTCACCAGCAAAACGGATTAAAGCCGAACCGAAGGGGGTTTTATTCAGAAGTTTCTTCGGAAATTGGTAGGATAAACCCACTTCACGCAAACGAATAACGGTAGCGTCAAACAGTGTGCCTTCATCAGACCAGAAGAAATAGTTGAACATCACGTCACCGAGGTAATCCTGCTTCAAATTCACCGAACCGTCTTCGGTAACCCCTGGTAAATAAACCGGGATGTAACGGTCCACATCGGTATCTTTGGTGTTACCGCGGGCCATCATAGTGGCGGTGAGGTAAGAAATAATGTCACCACCATCCACATAATTCCACTGGAAATCAAAAGTCAGCCCTTTAAAGGAAAAACGGTTCAACAAGCTGGCAGTGTAATTCGCATTCGGGTCGCCGATACTTTGAACATCGGTAGCGATCGGGCGACCGTCCGCAGTAATCACCAACTTGCCAGCATTATCGCGCTCAAAACCGGTACCGCGGATGACGCCGAAAGGTTCACCGGGAATAGCGAAGTTACCCAAGTTCGAATAACCGGCGATGATCACACTCTCTACGCTCGGAGCTACTGCATCCACGATGTTGCGGTTACGCGTAAAGTTTAAAGTCATGTCCCACTGAAAGTTTTTACGGAAGGGGGATATATTGATACCCAGTTCAATCCCTTTATTAGTTACTTCAGCAGCATTTACGGTAGTATTGGTATACCCGGTAGCCGGGTCCAAATCCAGGTCAATAATCAAATCAGAAGATTTTTTATTGTATAGAGACAAATCGATCCCGAAAATATTATTCAGGAAGCGGGTCTCCAAACCGAACTCCAATTCCTTATGTAATTCCGGAGCCAGATTAGGATTACCCAGACGGTTAGAAACTGCGTTAGTATTGAGGATTGACCCACCGGGAGTCACCCATTGATTGGTAGCCGTTGACAGGACGTTGCGGGTCTGATATGGATCAGGATAACCAGCAGATGTACCATACCCTAGACGTAGTTTCAGGTAATTCAGCCATTTGTTGTTTTGTAAACCGGCAAAAGCGTCGGTAGGTACAAACGAAACACTGGCCGAAGGATAGAATATTGAATGGTTGGCTTTTTCCAAGGTAGAGGTCCAGTCGTTACGTCCTTGTAAATTGAGGTATAAAAAGTTTTTATAACCTACGGTTGCCGTTCCAATTAAACCCAATTGATTTTCATTGGTAATAAAAGAATAGCTGTTGTGGTTAATAAAGTTTTGATGTGTCAACAGTCCATACACGAACTGATTGGTACTAATCAACCCATTTTCTTTGTATTTATCGTTACGTACATTAGCACCTACCAATCCATCCAGCGAAAAGTTTTCACCTAACGAAAAATCATAAGATAAACTTAACAACTGGTCGTCAATACGATTTTTATAATCAATAGTACCTATAGCGCCATCCGGTAACTGGGAACCTCCGCGATTAATGGAGCGGACGTTTTGCTGGGTATAGGTATCCAGGCCATAACGGTAAGCTGCGGTCAACCAATCGGTCAGTTTATACGTTAAACTGAGGGTGGTAAAAAAGCGGTCGATGTCTTCGTGGTCGGAAGCATTGTTTAAGGTCCATAAAGGATTTTGGATGGCTGAACCTCGACGGTAATAAGCCTGGCTACCATCTAATGGACTTTGGAAAGGTATACCTAACAAATCTACACTGCGGGGCGTATATAGAAGGTCTCCGAACAGTGAAGGGTTACCACCCGCTCCCGAACCGAAACTGGGCGCTGAAGGTGGTATGAGACGATCCGTATTGACAAAGTTAAAAGAACCCTTTAACTCCAGTCCGTTCAACAATTCCATACGTCCACCTAAGCCAAAGTTGTGCTTCTTGATCACGTTTTTCGAATCAGGCACAAATCCATCGTCGGACAAATAACTATAAGTAGCACTTAATGCACCACCTTTAAAGGATTTGTCCATATTCACGGAGGTGTTGCTGACAACACCGTTTTGGAAGAAGTTTTCCAAGGATTTGTAAGGCTTATATTCGTAACGTGCGCCTTTCAACTCCGGAAAGTCATCGTTGTACTGTACTTGGTCCAATGGGTGAGGGATAGTTCCTTCAGCGGAGATACCCTGTCTGCCCCGGGTGGTGAAAGCAGGTCCCCAGTTGGAAAAGAACCAACCGAAAGCGCCGGCAAATCCATTCCCGTAAGAATTCTGATACTCCGGTAAGTTGGCTATCTGGGTCATCCCCACGGATTGGTTGACGGATACTTCCATCTTTTTGTTTTCGGCACCACCGTCCACATCTCCGGTTCTGGTGGTAATCAGGATAACCCCGTTACGACCGGATTCACCGTAAAGTACGGTAGCACTGAGACCTTTTAAGATAGATACCTCTTTAATGTTATTCGGATCGAGGTCCAAAAAGCGGCTGGAAGCGGTAGCTCCACCGGAGTCAAAACCACGGTCAGCGTTCGTATTCGAGTTAAAAGGAATACCGTCAACAACGAACAAAGGTTGGTTACTACCGGTGATGGAAGAATAGCCGCGGATGATGACGTTTGTCCCGGATCCGGACAACCCAGAAGTCTGCGTAATGTCTACCCCGGTAGCTCTACCGCGCAGCAGGCGGCTGACGTCAGTTTCAGGACGGGCCTGAATGCCTTGATTGGAAATCGTGGAGACGCCATAACCCAACGCTTTTTTCTCGCGTTTGATCCCTAAGCCGGTCACCACCACTTCCTGCAGTTGCAGACCTTCGCGCATGGTGATGTCCACCACGTCAGAAGCACCCAGTTCTACTTCTTGCGTTTCGAAACCGGTGTATGTAATAACTAAGGTGGTACCGCCGGCAGGCACACTCAGGGAGTATGTACCATCTACTTCGGTGGTAGTACCTATGGAAGTACCTTTTACCAAAACACTGGCTCCAATCAGCGCATCGCCATTGTCATCCGTGATAGTTCCGGTAATGGTTCTCTGAGCAATAGCGTACCCTAATGTTAATAGGAAGCATGCTAAAACTAGTGAGAGTTTTTTCATACCAAAATTGTTTAGTTAAAAAAATGAATCAGTTCAAGGGGATAAAATTAACAAAAAATTCACACTTCCAAACAATACCTGCCTCCAGTGAAAAAAATGTTTGCACAATAATTACATTTTGAAATTATTGTCAAGATTAACCAAGCAGGGCCAAATTTAGTATTGTAGCAAATGCTTGTACATTTGGATGGTATTCTGCAGGCCATAATATAAGGCATCGGAAATCAGGGCGTGGCCAATGGACACTTCCAAAAGTCCGGGCACCTGCTCCCGGTAATACCTCAAATTAGCCAGGTTCAGGTCATGCCCGGCATTCACACCTAAGCCTAATTGCAAAGCATTCTGAGCACAGGCCCGGTGAGGTGCTAGCGCCTGTTCACGGCCCTGAGTATAATCATGGGCATAAGGTCCGGTATACAGTTCGATGCGATCAGCACCGGCCAGGGCGGCACCTTCCACCATATGTATATCCGCGTCAATAAATACCGACACCCGAATCCCGGCGTCCTGTAAGGTGCCGATAGTCCGGATTAAAAAATCTTTATGTTCGTGTGTTTGCCATCCGGCGTCAGAGGTTAAGGCTCCCGGGGCATCTGGCACTAAGGTGCACTGGTGGGGGCGGTGCTTCAGGACCAGGTCCATAAATTCGGGCGTGGGGTTGCCTTCAATGTTAAGCTCGGTCGTTACCATCTCCTTTAACGCTGGAATATCAGCATAACGGATGTGTCGCTGATCAGGCCGTGGATGGACGGTGATGCCTTCGGCTCCAAATCGTTCGCAGTCCCGGGCTACTTTGATCAGGTCCGGTAGGTTGCCTCCGCGGGAATTCCGGATCAGGGCTACCTTGTTCAGATTGACGCTGAGTTTAGTCATATTGGAAAAATTAATTGGGCAAAGATAATGAATTGGCGCTTTGGCGTATTGGCGCTTTGGCGTGCTGGCGCTTTGGGGCGCTTTGGAGTATTGGCGCTTTGGCGTATTGGCGCTTTGGCGCTTTGGCGTGTTGGCGTGTTGGCGTGTTGGCGTGTTGGCGTGTTGGCGTATTGGCGTATTGGCGCTTTGCCGCTAACCCAGTCAACTATTTCTTACCGATTTTTTGAATGCATTAATTCGCCGTTGTAGAGCATTGATTTTTTCAAAGATTTTTTCAGTATCTGACTTTTCTAACATGTTAAGTTTGTTGG
>JAYRWN010000007.1:0-5610 GCA_041917975.1 Saprospiraceae bacterium
CATTCAGCGATTGGATTAACTCTTGGGGCGTAATTTGTTCGGAGATGCGGCTGAAACCCTGGAAATCGGTAAATAAAATGGAAACTTGTTCAAATAATTTCGGCTCGACTTTGCCGGAAGATTTTAGTTCCTCGGCAGTAGTCCTGGGTAAAATATTGAACAACAATTGATCTGATTTCTGTTTTTCCTGTTCGATGATGTCCCGCTGTTCTTCGATGGTGCGCGTCCGTTCAATCACTTTTTGTTCCAGGTCGCGATACAATAAAGCATTTTCGATGGAAATAGCCATTTGGGCTGCTAATAATTTAAGCACTTCCACGCGATCAGGCGTAAAAGCATTCGGCAATAAATTATTTTCCAGATAAATAGCTCCGGTCAATTTACTCTGCAACAATACTGGGATGCAGGAAATGGACAGTGCATTATTCTCCCGCACATAGGAGAGGTCCTTCCACCGTTCGTCTTCGCTGGCATGGTCGATGACCAGAGTCTCTTTGGTCCGGATCACATATTGGAAAACTTCGATGACCAGGTCGGATGAGGTTATGGGTTTATGATGTAATATTTTCCAGTTTTCATCCATCAAGGTGCCTTCTGCTTCTACAAAAAATTGTTGAGTTGTTTCATTGCCGTGTATGATGAGACAGCGTTCGGCGCCAGCCGCTTCTAACAAAATTTTAGATAGTTTTCGCAGCAATTTATCCATAACTACCTCTCCGGAGATGGCGGTCGTTGCCTTTATCAGAGAGTTAAGGTCCAGGTTGGCCAGCCGGGTGGAACGGGTACTACTGGTCTTGGCGCTGTGGCGACGCACGGTTTGTGAAAGATCATCCACATCCAGGTCTACCAGTATCGGGTATTTGGTTTTTAAGAATTTTATCACTCCCAAAGCTCCCCATTCTGCATAACAGCGCAGTGCATCACTCATATAGGCCCGGGCTACTTTATGCCGGCCAAGAACGGCGTAGAAATGGGCTGCTTTTTCATTGATTAACGCTTCATCGCCAAGAAATTTATAGATATTGGCTGCTTTTATGGCTTGATCATAATGATTTTGAGCCAGAGCATGATCCCCGTGAAGTTTGTAGGCTTTTTCGGCCTCCAGAAATAAAAATTTGTGGCTAAAATTATCCGGGCAGTTGTCTGACCAGATTTTCAGCTGGGTGGTATGTTGTTCCAGGGTTTGCATTAATTCGGGTGTCTCCTGCACCGGATGTTCAGCTATGACGTCCACCAGAATTAATGCATGATATAACGTCAGATCAACTGAAAACAAAGTGCCCTGGGCAATGTGGCTAAGTTGTAAGGTGGCCGGCATTAAATCCAGCACCTGCTGGTACTCCCCGGTACGGTAAAACAAAGCTATTTTTGCCCAATTATAAGTGAACAAACCCCACATGGCATTCTGCTCCTGGCAGGATTGCAGTATAAATTCTTCAGTTAACTGGTCATTAGACAAGGAGTCTAATTGTAATGTTTGACCTTGTAGAGCAAAACTGTATTGTTTGGCCACAACCAGCATCCAGCGGTGGATGTCATTGCTGCGTTGGTAAAATTTCAGACCGTTTTCACACTGTTCGATGGCCGAAAGTAATGGTCTGCCCATGATGATGGGGGTCCAGCCGAGGTAAATAGCACAAAATCCAGCGTAGATCAAATCACCGGTTTCCAGGCCGAACTTGTACCCTTCTTCAAGATAAGGAATGGTTTGTTCATAATGTTTTTTCCAAGGCAATGTCATCTCTCCAAAAAGGTAGGAGACTTTAGCCCGGTTTTCTATTTTGTTGAATTTTCGATTAAGGGTTACAGCCAGCTCTCCCCATTCGTAGCCGGTGCTATAATTTTGCATGGTGCCATTAACTACGCCATACGCGCCATAGCCCATGTCGGAGAGATCTGAGTTGCCGTTTTTTAGGGACAACTTTACTAACTCCATCACATTCCAGACCCATTTTAATTTGTCCATATAAAAAGCCGGCGTAGCCGCGATCGCCAGCATCAACACCGGAAAATAATAGTTTAAATCCTGCAGGGTAGGTAATTCTTCCAATTCATGAATCGCTCTGCCGGCGCGCAGGGTTTCTATTTCCATGAAACCTTGCCCGATCATCTCCGGGGTGACCGAGGAGGGATAATTTACTCCTAATAATTCCAAACCTTTTTGGCAAGCGGTTAAGGCCTTCTCAAAATGGCCTAATGTGGTAAACAAGATGCCCTGAAGAAGATAAATTCTGACATTATTCGCCGGATTTGCGGAATGTTGGAACATCTCTTCCATCAGCTTTTCCGCTTCCTGATGATGTCCGATTAAATATTTTGATTCCGTCGCTTCGTAATGTAATTCAAAGGTAAGCGGATAAAGCGCTTCGTCCTCCCAGGCCCCGGTGGGTAATAAACGTATGCCCTGCTCCAGGTAATTGACCGCGGAATTATGCGCCAGTGATTTTTTGGCCTTTTGCCCGGCCTGAAAATACAAGGTAATTAAAGTTAATTTTTCTACCGGGTCATGGATTAATTCAAGACATTGATCGAAGTGATTAATCAGATCAAACAACAGATGTTCTTTTTCTGATTCAGGTGTATTTTTTAATAACAGCCTGCCTATGCTCAAATGTAATTTTTGCAAGGTAGCCTGATCATAAAGTTGATACGCCGCTTGTTGAATGCGATCGTGTAAAAAATGGAAGTTTGCGTTTATGCCGGACTGTATATTTTCTGAGTCAGCCTGAATAAATAAATATTTATAATTATTGTCCAGCGGAGCGATGAGACCTTCCTCCACAGCAGGCAATAAATCCCGGGCTATCTCGGTGGCTGATTGCTGTAAAATGGTTTCCAGAATATTTAAGTCAAACTCATTGCCAATACAGGCCGCAGCAGTCAGCACGGCTTGGGTGGCCGGATTGAATTGTTGGATTTTTTCGGTCATCAGATCCACCACATTGTCGGTGATGTTCATGGCTTTGATGACTTGTATTTCCCACTGCCATTGATTGGTATTGTAATCAAAACGAATTAAATCTTCCTCGTGTAGTTTTCTTAAAAACTGATTGATAAAAAATGGATTACCCTGGGTTTTTTGATAAATTAAAGCACTTAGATCAGCGCATTTCACCGGATCGGAGCGCAGGGTATCCATGACAATCTGATTGGTCACTTCCGGTTTTAATGGGTTGAGGTGTATTTCGGTGATGGGTCCGTCACCCGCCACTAATTGCTGAATGGATTTACGAAGCGGGTGATTGGCATCAACTTCGTTGTCCCGGTATGCACCAATTATCATTAATCCACGGATGGTAGCATCGTTGATAATGGTATTGATCAGATCCAAACTTCCCAGGTCGGCCCATTGCAGATCATCCAGAAACACGATCAATGGGCGGTCTGAATGGGTAAATAAATGAATAAAACTTAAGAAGGTATTGTTAAAGCGGTTTTGGGCTTCGGAGGGAGGAATTACACTTAAAGGCGGTTGCTCGCCGATGATCAGTTTTAATACGGGCATGGCTTCGGTGAGTAACAAACCATTAGTGCCTACAGCCGCATTGATTTTATTTTTCCAGTCAACGATGTCTTCTACCGTCGAACTTAAGATTTGTTTGATCTTTCCGCTCAAGGCGTCCAGAATAGCCGAATAGGGTGTGTTGCGCTGGTATTGATTAAACTTGCCGTAAATGTATTGTCCTTTATTTAGAGTCAGGGGCTTATAAATTTCCTGGACCAAGGAGGTTTTACCTACTCCGGAATAACCACTGATTAACAAATATTGGTTCTGACCGGCGCGCGTTTGTTCAAGCAGGGTGTTGATGATGTTTATTTCCTGATCTCGTCCATATAATTTTTGTGAAACTTCGAATTGGGTGGAATAATCTTTTTGTCCCAAAGGAAAAACCAGCAAAGAACCGAATCTGCTCAGTAATTCAAAGTTTTGCTCCAGGTCGTGTTTTAAGCCAAAAGCAG
Organism: Saprospiraceae bacterium; assembly: GCA_041917975.1. Classification (GTDB taxonomy): domain Bacteria; phylum Bacteroidota; class Bacteroidia; order Chitinophagales; family Saprospiraceae; genus JAYRWN01. Next base: position 3,961 of record JAYRWN010000007.1, read on the forward strand.
ACTGGTAGCGGTCTTCAGCATTTTTGGCCAGCAGTTTGCCAATGATTTTGTCCACAGGTGCGGGGATGCCACTCAGATCTGGTTCTTTGGCCAGATGCAAGTGTATCAAGCCCAAGGGGTCAGGACTCTCGAAGGGCAAATGGCCTTTTAACAATTCGTAAAAAATAATCCCCAAAGCATAGAGATCGGAGCGCTGATCTATTCGGCGGTTCATCCGCCCGGTCATTTCCGGTGCGATATAAGCTAAGGTACCTTCCAACTGATTGGGCTGACCGAGTTGGCTTTGTTCGCCGCTGAAGCGGGTGGCATTGCTAAAATCAATAACATTTATTTTTTTCGTGGCAGGATCAATCAGTATATTTTGAGGTTTAAGATCCTTATGGATAAAATGCAATTCATGTATTTTGCGCACAATTTCAGTGATGGCAATAGCCAGGGGTAAAAATGCCTGCACGTCCATGGGTAATGGACTATATTTATTCAGGGTCACCCCCGGTGCTTCCGCCAGAAGTATGGCCGGCCGGTTTTCCAAGCGGGTTTTTTGCATCACTTTGCGGATGCCGGGAACATCCACTTCTTTTAGATAATCATACTCGAGATAAAACCTGGCCAGATCGGTGTAAGTCGGATATTCTTTGGTTAGAACTTTTAAGATGGAGCTCTGATTATTTTCTGGATTTACATACCTGTATACGCTGGACTCTTTGCCATGATAGAGGGCCTGAAGGTGATGCTGGTTAATCTGATTCATTCCGCTAATTTATAGGATCATCATGTTAATAGGTTGGGGTATCTTTTGTGCATGCCTGATTTTGCCAAAGGAAAAAGTAATTTGTGAATCGGCGTGTATTGATAAGCCCGGCGCATGAAACGGACCGGGTCCTGCCTGCCATGCACCAATTTGGATAAAAAACCATACCCGCTTTCAAAAACAGCAGCTTTTTCATAAATGTACCGGCATACAATGCCAGCTTTACGATTTTGGCCAAATACAGCCTGAGCTTGTTCCCCATATTCAGTTTCATGTATTATGGAATGAGCCGCCAGGTAAGCCGATTGCATCGCTGAACGTATGCCGAATCCAAATAAAAAATCCTGGATGCCGGCCGATTCACCGACTTTCAAGCGGTGGCCGGAGGTAAATTCAAATCCGTGACTAAATCCGCCAATGCCGCCCACTTTTTTTACTTCGGTCATCTCCACCGGGCAATGTTTTAAAATAATTTTTTCGGTTTGCTTAAAGGATTCTGCTAAACTGGGAAAGCGGTCAAACAATACCGTACAAAGGCATCCATAGCCATCCACAATCAGTAAATAACCGTAACCACGACACGCTGCGGCATCATTGACTAAAGCTATAGCGGTGTCGGGGTGAGACGTCTTGAATTTTATCCCGGTATCCACGGCAAATATTTGTTTGGAGGACGGCCCGGTGGCGATGATATCAGCCTGTTCGAGGGCCAGAGGATGATGGTACCGGATGTTGACCCCAAGTTGTGAAGCCTGCCTGGTGAGGGCTTGATCCAGTGTATCATGGTCCGTGCCGCGTTTAACCAAATAACACAAAGGTTTTGCAAACGGCATATGCAGATTCATTCCATAGCCGTTGATGACTTGCAGGGTGGGCAACGCTTTATAATAAAAATCGGA
>JAYRWN010000008.1:0-37365 GCA_041917975.1 Saprospiraceae bacterium
ACTACCGCCAGACTTAAAGTGGTAGCCCTTCATGCTGCCACCGGACAAGAACTTTGGGTGTTCGATCCTTTTGATTCATTGGTTGCTGGTGTTTTGACCTTTCAGATAAACAACAGCCGCGGGTTGGCGTATTGGTCTGATGGCGCGCAGGATAGACGATTGTTTTATACAGTTGGTTCTTTTTTGATGTGCGTTGATGCTGAACGAGGGACCCTAATAAAAACTTTTGGTATCGACGGGATGGTCGATTTGCATACTGGATTGGATCGGGATATCCCCGACCTATACATCAGTTCATCCACACCAGGTATTATCTATAATAACCTTATTATTATGGGTACCCGGATGGATGAAGGACCCTATGCGGCTCCGGGTCACATCAGGGCTTATGATGTGATCAGTGGTGCCCGGCAATGGATTTTTCATACCATTCCTCACCCTGGCGAATTTGGATTTGATACCTGGGAGGATTCGTTAGCTTACCGGCATATTGGTGCTGCGAATAGCTGGTGCGGATTCACTTTGGATGAGGCGAGGGGCATCGTTTACGTACCCTTGGGTTCTGCTGCTTTTGATTTTTATGGGGGTAAACGACTGGGAAATAATCTATTTGCCAATTGTTTGGTAGCCCTGGATGCGGCAACAGGCGAACGCAAGTGGCATTTTCAAACCATACACCATGATGTGTGGGATAAAGATTTACCTACTGCTCCGGCTTTGGTGACAATCAAAAAGGGTGGGAAATCCATCGATGCGGTTGCTCAACCAACTAAAAATGGCTTTTTATTCGTCTTGGACCGGGTGACTGGTGAACCATTGTTTCCAGTCCATGAAAAGTCTGTTCCGACCGATACTGACCTGGAAGGTGAAAAACTTGCGCCTACCCAACCGGTACCGGAAGAAAATATGATCTTCTCACGCCAGACCTTTACCGCCGCGGAAATAAATGATTTAGTACCCGACTCGTCCCAAGAAGATATACTAAAAAGGCTGAACGCTTATCGTCACGGACACGTGTTTAACCCACCATCCAAACAAGGTACGGTGATTTTTCCAGGCTTTGATGGCGGCGCAGAATGGGGTGGCCCGGCTTACGATCCCACTACCGGAATTTTTTATGTTAACACCAATGAAATGCCCTGGGTATTGACCATGGTTGAGGCCCCGCATAAACCACCCGTGAATGAAAATAAACTTCAGGCAGGACAACGTTTGTATCGTCGAAATTGTATGGCTTGTCATGGTTCCGCTCTGCAGGGAGGTGGTAACATTCCAACCCTTAAAGAGGTGAATAAAAAATACACTGAACAGACCTTTACAGAACTTATTACCACCGGTCGGCGCATGATGCCTGGCTTCAAACAGTTGCATGCCCAGGAAATAGATGCCATAGCCGTGTTTGTTTTAAATCAGCCAAAAGAAGCTAAAAAACCTTTTATTGCTCCGGAGAGAGCACCCGACCCATATCTTAATCTGCCATATAGCATAACGGGGTACAATAAATTTTTAACCAAAGAAGGTTACCCAGCCATAAATCCGCCTTGGGGTACCCTAAATGCCATTGATTTGAATGCCGGAAAGCTTCTTTGGAAAATTCCTTTCGGAGAAACTCCTGAATTCAAAGCTAAAGGTATCATCACCGGGACCGAAAATTATGGTGGACCGGCAGTTACTTCAGGAGGAGTACTATTTATTGGCGCCACTAAAGATGAAAGATTCAGGGTCTTTAATAAAATGAGTGGTGAGGTCATCTGGGAATATCAATTGCCTGCTGCAGGTTATGCCACCCCTTCCGTTTATCAGGTGAATGGGAAACAATACGTGGTTATCGCTTGTGGTGGCGGCAAATTAGGAACCAAGTCCGGCGATAGTTTTGTCGCATTCAGTTTACCTTAATCGCCGGATTATATTCACCCATTACCGCCATCTGATGCCGTGTACTTGCATGGGTAAAGTATAAACTGCACCCATGGCTGTAATAAATAAAAATTCCTCTTTTTTGCCGCCAAAAGTAACATTGGCTGTCCAATTTTCAGGCACGTCGATATGCCCGATTTGCCGGCCTTTGTTATCGAAAATGGTCACCCCTTTTCCAGTAAGATAGACATTGCCGCGGTGGTCAATAGTCATCCCATCAGAGCCCAAATTGCAAAATAATTTACGTTCACTCAGACGACCATCTTTCTGGATTTTGAACACATAAGTTTTTTTATCATTGATGTCTGCGACATACAGGAGTTTGCCATTTTTAGTGCCGATAATGCCATTCGGTCTGACAAAATCTCCTGCAGCTATTTGCGGATCCTGTGTTCCGTTTTTTAGATAATAAACATTTTCCTGCGGGATTTCTTTTTCGGAATGATCCCACCAGTCGCGTTTATAAAATGGGTCAGTAAAATAAATATCCCCTTGTGGTGTGATCCACAGATCATTTGGACCATTCAAATATTTTCCATCTAGTTTACCAACCAACACGTCATGGGTTTTATCCGCTTTTATGCGCCACAATTGGTTGCGAAAATCTGCGCACGAAATCAATACGCCTTGTTGATCAAAATACATACCGTTGGAGCGGCCAAGACCTTCGGCCCATAGGCTAACCTGACCATCGTCAGGTGACCAGACATAAATACGGTCATTGGGCTGATCAGTAAAATAAACATTTCCATTGGGGTCTACAGCCGGTCCCTCGGTGAATTTATACCCGCTACCTGCTTTAGTTAATTGAGCCCCGGGAGCTATGAGTTTAGTCTCTTGTTGGCTGAAGGAGAAATACCACGACAAAACAAACACTAAAAGTCCAATTTGACGCATGATTGAATTGGTTTAAACCTCTAAGGTATAGAGCAACAAGATATCTTGGTATCTTTAATCAAAAATTAGGGTGGTGAAATACTGGTTATGGGTCATAGTGAGCACGTTATTAGTCACCTGTGTAAGCAAACAAAAAACTTATACGACGTGGGACACTTATGCCGGTGGGCCGGAAGGGATACGTTATTCGTCGCTCTCCCAAATAGATACAAATACCATTGCCGATTTAACGGTTGCCTGGACCTTTCGGACCGGCGACATGGATACCGCTTATAACTCTCAGATTCAATGCAATCCGATCATCATTAATAAGACCATGTACATTATTTCTCCCAAGCTGAAAGTCATCGCCCTAAACGCAGCTACCGGGGAAAAAAAATGGCATTATGACCCATATGGCGGTACATCGGTGGGCAGCATTTCTTTTTTTATTTTCACCCTGAGCAGGGGCTTAAGTTATTGGACAGATGGAACAGAAGAGCGCCTATTTTACCCTGTCGGTGCTTATATTCATGCGTTAGATGCAAAGACTGGCCTATCAATACCTTCGTTCGGCAGCAATGGTGTGATAGACCTCCATAAAGGCCTTGATCGGGAAGTGGATAACTTGTATGTCGGATCATCCTCCCCTGGGATAGTCTACAAAAATTTATTGATTGTAGGGACCCGTGTGGATGAGGGACCGTTGGCAGCCCCCGGCCATATTCGGGCTTTTGATGTCAAAACCGGAGAAAGAGTGTGGATTTTCCATACCATACCTCACCCCGGAGAACAGGGTTATGAGACCTGGCAAGATCCTCAAGCGTGGAAATTTATAGGTGGCGCCAACAACTGGGCCGGAATGACCTTGGATAAGGAAAGAGGTATCGTTTATGTTCCTACCGGTTCAGCGTCTTTTGATTTTTATGGAGGTAAACGGTTGGGAGATAATTTATTTGCCAATACTCTTCTGGCCCTGGATGCCCAGACGGGCAGACGGATCTGGCATTTTCAAACCATGCATCACGATGTATGGGATAAAGATTTGCCTACTCCTCCGGCCTTAGTGACGATTAGAAAAAATGGCCAAAATATTGACGCCGTGGCCCAGCCGACTAAAAATGGTTATTTATTTATGCTCAATCGAGAAACTGGAGAACCCATCTACCCCATTTATGAAAAAGCCGTTGCAACTCAACCGGTCTTGCCAGGTGAAGTTCTTTCTCCTACGCAACCTGTGCCTGATTCTAATTTCATTTTTACCCGTCAAATTTTTGAGGAACAGGATTTAAACCGACTTATACCAGATACATCTTTCCAGGAATTACAGAAGAGATTTTGGTCTTATTTGCATGGACAGACCTTTATTCCACCTTCCTTGCAGACACAAGTAGTATTTCCCGGGTTTGGTGGCGGAGCGGAGTGGGGTGGACCGGCTTATGATCCGGTTACAGGTATTATCTATATTAATGCGAATGAAATACCCCGTCTCATGACCATGGCCCCGGTTACGCCAAAACCTGTACGCAAGGAATCTTTGTGGAGTGCCGGTGCCCGCCTTTATGGCATGCACTGTCAGCTATGTCATGGTGCCCAAAAACAGGGAAGTGCGGACATTCCTGCCCTGCAAGATGTTAATCAAAAATATTCTGACTCGGCTTTTTCTGATTTATTGTTGACCGGTCGACGGATGATGCCTTCTTTCAGACATCTTCCTCCCGGGCAAATTGCAGCTCTAAAAGCATTCATTCTCAAACAAACAGAGAAACAACATATTGAATTTACGGACCTGACCCAAGAATTAAACCCTTATGCAGAATTACCTTTCACCATGACTGGGTATTTCCGGTTTACCACCCAAGAGGGTTATCCGGCTATCCAACCGCCCTGGGGTACATTAAATGCCATTGACTTGAATCGGGGGAAACTATTATGGAAAGTTCCCCTAGGCGAATATCCCGAATTGGCTAAACAAGGGATGATCACCGGAACCGAAAACTATGGCGGTCCGGTTGTTACGGCTGGCGGTTTGATATTTATCGGAGCAACTAGGGATGAAAAATTCCGGGTATTTAATAAATACAGCGGAAAATTATTGAAAGAATTTGAGCTCCCAGCCGCGGCTTATGCTACACCCTCCGTATATGCTATTGAAGGAAAACAATTTGTAGTCATCGCTTGCGGGGGTGGGAAACTGGGTACTAAATCCGGGGATACCTATCTTACGTTCAGCTTACCTGAATAAATTTAGATTTATTGATTTTAATGAGGTGCTGCACTGAAACATCTCCCAGCCAGATTCTGCCATCCTTTTGCAGTAATTCAATGGGAGAAACTTGAAACCCAAGCCCAGGAAACAAAAAGTGTGCAGTATAGTCACCTACCGGAATTTTTTCATCATGCGGGTAACTAATATAAAACGATTTCTTTTCTCCACCGTTTAGTTTAGACAACCACTGATTTGACCAACCATCCCAAGGATGAGGTATTTGGACCGGGGTGTTGGCGACAAAAACAATTGACCCATCCGGATTTGCTAATTCTAACCCGGGAGTGAAATAATGAAATAACAGTGGTCCCATTTTATCTATATCCATTACCAATATGGGTTCATCATCCTGATTGTGGATGGTGAAATTCATTACTATTTGATTGGGTTGAAATTCCAAGTGGGAAATCTCAACTTTTAAACCTGCATAGAGCAGTCCAATTTGCCCAAAAGCTTTTATCAATCGGTCCTGGTTAAAATAAGTAAAATTTGAACCCAGTGTTATATAATAACGCCGGTGATCACCCGGATCTATTAAGGCATACTGTTCCAGCTCGGTTCTGGGGGCATAAGTTGACCTCATTATTCCTTCCCAAATCCGTTCTCCTTCAAATTCAAAATAAAATTCCTGATCGATAAATTCCGATAACTCATTCTGCCAATTGTTAAAATACAGGATATGTGCAGCGCAATCATAAAACTGAAAATCTGCTGCAGTCAAAACCGGGCCGCCCTCTATGACCAACTTTAAATCTGGCGAGTGATTTATTTCAGTTTTTTCTGAACAACCCAGATTTATTAGAATTAGGAATAACAAGATTTTAGAAAAATAAATCTTAATCATCATTTCTTTAGGTTTTTTGTCCGGGACCAAAACCCGGTTTAAATGCTTCATTTCTTTAGATGATTTGTTATAAACCAATTTTGAGACCAATGCCTGATTTATAAGTCACGAAACAGAACCGGACTACCTTTTTAAACTGTTCCAGGGCAGGGTTTTTTTCTTATGAATTAATTGGTTTACAAAGTGATATGTATGAATATTTATTGTTTTAACCGTGACGCTTGCGCCTGAACCCGTGTAATCCTGGGTATTTACATTTTTTCCAACTTATGGACAAGATATTTTCCGTATTGGAAAGTAGTAATCAATTCAGTGGCAGATGGAGTATCTGAAATATCGCCAGGGAGTAGCTTTTGGTCAGCGAAATGAGACGATTGGTCTACTAGCCCATTAGAAAAATACAAGTACCTGCAGGAGTGTATAAATTTGTGCCTTTAAAAATTATGGTTCATGTTTTACCGCATTTTTAAGGCTTTACTTTTTATGCCTATTCTTTTCGTCTTGATCTGGGGATGTAAAAACAATGCCCTTTCACCTTCAGGGATTGTGTCTACTGATAAACCGGATGATAATCGTTTCACCAAAACCATATTAACCAAGCCGGGCGAGCTAAATGAACCCATGGCGATGGCTTTTCTTGAACATGGCCGGGTGATCATGGTTGAACGCAAAGGTGATGTAAAAATATTTGACCCTAAAGGCGGAGTGGTAAAAGCTGTTGCCAGTATCCCAGTCAATACCAAATATACCAGTGCCGACGGTCGAGTTACGGAAGCCGAGGAGGGTTTAATGGGGGTAACTGTTCATCCGCAATATCCGGCTAATCACTGGATTTTTATGTATTATGCGGATATGGCAGAAGCCAAACATGTTCTGGCCAGATGGGAGTTACATGGAGACTCGTTATATCACCATACTAAAAAAGTAGTGCTCGAAGTACCCACTCAACGTGAAACTTGTTGTCACACTGGCGGAGGTATGGCCTGGGATAAAGCCGGAAACTTATTTTTAACTGTTGGGAATAATACAGGTAATCCTGTCGCTGGTACCTCCGGATTAGATGAAAGGCCTGGGCGCTCTTCCTGGGATGATCAACGTGGTGCAGGAAGCACGAATGATCTGCGGGGGAAAATATTGCGCATTCATCCCGAAGATGATGGTGGTTATACCATCCCAGAGGGTAATTTATTTCCCGTAGGTACTGCTAAAACCAAATCAGAAATTTACACTATGGGACATCGCAACCCCTGGCGAGTGTCTGTCGATAATAAAACAGGTTATATTTATTGGGGAGAAGTAGGGCCGGATGCCTCCGTGGATTCCATTATAGGACCGCGAGGTTATGATGAATTCAACCAAGCCAGAAAAGCTGGTTTTTTCGGTTGGCCATATTTTATTGCTGATAACCAACCATATGCTGATTACGATTATTCTAACGATTCGGCAGGTGCCTTTTTTGATGTGAATAAACCGCTGAACCTGTCGCCAAATAATACCGGACTGGTCGAGTTGCCATCTCCTCAAAAAGCTTTAATCTGGTACCCGTATGGAGCATCGGATTCTTTTCCTCTCGTCGGTAGTGCCGGACGCAGTGCCACCGGAGGTCCGGTTTTTCGCCAGGGGGATTTTGCTGAATCCGATAGGCTTTTTCCTGCCTACTTTGAAGGTAAATGGTTCATTGTAGACTTTATGCGCGGCTGGATTATGGTAGTAACTATGAATGATGCCGGTGATTTTGTGTCTATGGAGAGATTTATGCCCACTGAAAATTTTAGCAGTGCCATTGATATAAGTTTTAGCCCCGAAGGTGATTTATATGTCCTGGAATATGGGTCAGCCTGGTTTAGAGGAAATGATAATGCTCAATTGGTTAGAGTTGAATTTAATGGAGGAAATCGCAAACCAAACGCAATGGCCCAGGCGGATAAAACTGCCGGAGCACTTCCTCTGACCGTTAATTTCACTTCTGATGGAACGTCCGATTTTGATCCGTATGATCAGGGGGTACTTCAGTATCAATGGTCTTTTACTTCAGACAATGGGATAGCACTAAGCAAAAATGAAGCGAATCCTCAGGTTGTTTTTGATAAAGCAGGAGTGTATGATGTGGAGTTTAAAGTGACTGATTCTAAAGGAGCTAACAATACGCGTAAGTTGGTCATTAAAGCCGGTAACGAGCCCCCTATCATTGACTTCCAACTGACTGGGGCTAACCAAACCTTTTTCTTTCCCGGACTTCCCCTCACGTATACCATCCAGGTGAAGGATAAAGAAGATGGCCAGGTAGTTAATGGTCAAATAAAACCGGAAGAGGTGTCGGTCAATTTTGATTATGCTCCGGAAGGTTTTGATCCGGTAGAAATAGCAGCCAATCATGTGGCCACTGATGAGTGGAGCGAGTTCAATACCGGTTTGAATATGATTAATAAAAACGACTGCCGTTCATGTCACCTGATTGATAAACCCTCGGTTGGTCCGGCCTACCAGGAAGTAGCTAAGAGATATGACAAAGACCCTAAAGCCACACAGTACTTGAGTAACAAAATTATCAAAGGAGGGGGTGGTGTATGGGGAGATCATGCCATGGCTGCTCATCCTAACATCAATGAAAGTGATGCAGCGAAAATGGTCCAGTACATCTTGAGTCTTAATAACAAACCACGCACCGTAATAAACTATCCTTTATCTGGAAAATTTGTTCCGGTTGTACCTGACGGAGATAATGGCCGGGGTGGTTACCTGCTCAGAGCCGCTTATCGCGATAAGGGCACAACGGATATGGGTTCTTTAGCAACTGAGAAAATAATTCCTTTGCGCAATCCCGCAATTAATCCTGAAATGGCCGAAATACAAAAAGGAACCCAATTAACCACTACCCCAAATCGATCATTTAGTATGGTAGGGGACCAGGCGTATTTAGGCTTTAAAGACATTGATTTAACCGGCATTGAGCTGATAACCATTTATGCTCAGGCACAGCCCAGAATAGGTGCCCTGGGCGGAGTTATCGAAGTAAGATTAGACAGCTCGGAGGGGCAAATAATTGCCACCTCTGATACGATCGTTCCCAAAGATATTGATTTTCGAAGCCTGATGGCCGCTAACAACAGTGGAAGCGCTAATCGTCGCCGGTCAGGAAGCCAGGGAGGATTGAATGCCGCCAATTTTGATTTTAGTATGTTACGGCGTATGATGGCTGTAGCGGTTCCGGTAAAAATCAAGGCCATTGCAACTAAACACGACATCTATTTTATTTTTAGAAACCCTGATGCCGGGGATTCTAAAATTATCGTTCAGATGGTCGAAATTGTTTTTGGTCAGGGCAATCAGATTCAGTAATCTGGATAAGTACAAATTGCTGCTGTATTTTTAGCGAGGGTTGTTAATTTAACCATACAAGTGCCTTTGATCCACAATCATTTGTGGATAAAACCTCCTTTTCGAATTGTAAATGATATTATGACCATTATATCCATGGTGGAAATAATCATAATCAGTCTGTCATTTTATAACTGCATGGAGCGGACTGGCTGGTATGTATTCAAGTTGCCGGAGTTCAAGTGACCTTGTTAGATGCAGGAACTGCTGTTGGTGTACTGAAAACACCTAACCTGCTCCGGTCAATGTCCCTTAGTTTTAAGCTTAAGTACCCGGTATAAATCCAATAAAAGTTCCTGGGTTTTTGGATCGATATCACCTACAGTAAAACTAGACCTTGATCACTTTCCGGTTTTAGCCTTAAGAAAAGCATTAACATCTAACCAGTGAATGAAAGCATCAAACCAGCGATTGCTGGTCCGATTGGGATTTCCCAAGCCAAAACCGTGGCCACCATTCTGGTAAAGATGGAACTCTACTGGAACGCCTGCTTTGTACCAGGCATCAATGACGCCAAACTGGCCCCTAAAAAGAAAATCATCGGTAGCAATTACATTAAACATAGGGGGAGCATTCTTTGGCACCTCTACCGGGCCCATGCCACCGTATATTGGACCAATAAAAGCCAAGTGCATCGTTTGAGAGTTCAGGGTTGCGTGCATAGTGAGCCCGGCGCCAGCCGAAAAACCGATCATCCCAATTCGTGTAATATCGACACCCCAGTCTTTAGCCCGGTTTACAATCATGGTATAGGCTGCTTCAGCATCTTCCAGTTGGTTTGATAAATCCAGCTGCATGCGAGGTGGTGGCGCTGTTTCTGTACTTTTTGATTCGGTTGGCGGCGGAGTGCGCGGACGATTCATCCACTCTTTAAAATCATCCAGGGACACTGGCGTTGGATGTAAGCGGTATTTCAACACGAAAGCAGCAATGCCATTCCTGGCCAATGCTTGGGCAACTTCCCAACCTTCGTTACCCATAGAAAGCCACCTGAAGCCACCACCAGGAGCTACTATAACCGCAGCGCCATTTGCTTTACCAGGCTCCGGCAGGAATGGGGTAAGCGTCGCCATAGTGATATTACGTGCCATAGGGTCACCCCACTGGCGAAACCAGGTTTCAGAAGCGGGTTGATCTTCCACACCTCCGGTACCCAGAGGAATGGCCCACCGTTCTTCGGGAGCCTCAAGAGGGTAGATGGTTCCATCTTGTGCTGTCATAACCTGCACGATAATTAGAAATAATAAGAAACAGGTCGTTTTGGTTAGGCTTTGTTTATTTGACATAATGAGATGCTTTTAAAGATCCATAATCAATGATAGTGTTTTTTTTTTAATTGTTTAATCTATCCAAACTACTTAGTAAGATAATCCTAATTAGGGTGTATTTAGGCATGCATTTTTGGCGTATTTTATAAATTTAGTCAGGATAAGAATGGAGATAAAACAGAGAAAAACTCCTTAACCCGATCATTGAACACAACAAATTTCAAAGCGATTGCTGAGTAAGCTGAAACTCATATAAAATATAAAAACAAAGTCATGGGAGTGCAGATCTAAAACTCGGCAACCTCACAGATGATGAAAAATATTCATTGTAATATGAACGGTCCGGAGGATACTAAGCACCCAGCTAATAATAAAAATCACCTTTTAATTTTTTTTGGTCTGGATTGGTCAGGATTTTTTGAAAAACCAGCTATTATTAACCTCCAAATGTTCACTGTTTAAAAAAATCCATTATGCGTAAGGTTATCCCCGGGTTGGTATTGGTCATTTTGTCTACCGGAAGCATCTTAGCTCAGCCACGTCAATTAGAGTTGGGTAAACCCAAAGTCCCGATAGATATTGCGCCAACCATGTGGGGTATTTTTTTTGAGGATATTAATTTCGCCGCTGATGGTGGAATCTATGCGGAATTAATCAAAAACCGGTCGTTTGAATTTGCCCAACCCCGTATGGGTTGGACCGAAATAAGACCCGAGCACAGCACTAGCCAGACTCTCATCATTAATCGTGGGACAGAATTTATAACCAACCCCAGGTTCCTTCGTCTGCATTGTCGAGAAGATTCAACATCATTTATTCTACTCAATGAAGGATTCCGCGGAATAGGTATTCAGGCAGATGAGACGTATAATTTTTCTATGCTGACCCGGGTTTCAACCCCTGGAGAAATGACCCTGAATTTGCGTTTGGTGGATTCCAATGGTGTTCTGTTGGGCGAAAGTGCCATCACCCAATGGCCTAAAGATTGGCAAAAAGTGACCACTACAATTCAGGCCAGGTCTACCTGCCCGAAAGGTAAACTCCAACTGTGCTGGACCGGTCAGGGGATGGTGGATATGGACATGATTTCTTTATTCCCTACTCATACCTGGTTTGGCCGGCCAAATGGATTGCGCTCAGATTTAGTTCAAAAATTGGCGGATCTGAAACCGGGATTTATCCGTTTTCCAGGCGGATGCATTGTGGAAGGGCGCGACCTGGCTAACCGCTACCAATGGAAAAAAACAGTAGGCCCTATTGAAGAAAGAACAGTCATGATTAACCGCTGGAATAATGAGTTTAAACATCAGGATGCTCCAGACTATTTCCAATCCTTTGGATTAGGATTTTATGAATATTTTCAATTGGCCGAAGATCTGGGTGCAGAGCCTTTACCCATCGTGAATTGTGGCATGGCTTGCCAATTTAATACCGGTGAAGTTGTTCCGGCAGAAGATATGGAGCAGTACATTCAAGACGCTCTGGATCTCATAGAGTTCGCCAATGGATCAGCAACTCATACCTCCTGGGGACGTTTACGGGCAGCCATGGGCCATCCGCAACCATTTAGGCTAAAAATGATCGGCATTGGTAACGAACAATGGGAGGACCAATACTTTGAACGTTATGCTGTCATGGCTAAAGCCATAAAAACTAAATACCCTGAAATCAGATTGATTGGAAGTTCCGGACCTTTTCGGGCCGGGGAATGGTTTGATAAAGCGTGGTCGGCTTTTGATACCATGCCGGTGGATTTTATTGACGAACATTATTATAGTCCACCGGAATGGTTTTTAAAGAATGCCAATCGCTACGATACTTATAATCGGAAAGGGCCCCTGGTTTTTGCCGGTGAATATGCCGGGCACGATAAATCCGGCTCAGAGGAAATGTCCCGTAATACCTGGTTGAGCGCACTTTCCGAGGCGGCGTTTATGACCGGATTGGAACGAAATGCCGATGTGGTGAGAATGGCTTCTTATGCACCTCTCTTAGCGCATGTCGATGCCTGGCAATGGCGCCCGGATTTACTGTGGTTTGACAACCTCAATACCTACATTACGCCGAATTACCTGGTTCAAAAAATATTTGCAAATTATAAAGGTCACCAGGTCCTCAATTTGATGGAAAATGGGGTAGCCCTTTCCGGCCAAACACACCTTTATGCTTCCGCAGTCTTAGATACCCTGTGGAACGAAATTTATCTTAAATTGGTAAATACAAGCGATTCTCCTCAAGAAGTGAAGATAAATCATACGCAAAGCTCTGTAGGTCCGAAAGTAGTGCATATCACCAGATTACACCACGCTGCCCTGGAAGCTTATAACTCAACAACGCAACCAGCAAACATTCAACCGGAAGAAACCACTGTGCGCATGGACTTAAGAACACAGCCATTAATTTTGGCCCCTCGTTCATTAACCTTGATCCGTTTTAAGCAAAATAAATAATAATAGATTAAAGTTATTTTAGGTGGAGAATAATTTTTTTATTAGCCAGAGGATCAGCAATATGAAAAATTGGAGCATCAACAAACAACCCGTGAATAAGGATATGTAAAAAATAAAAACAAACCAATGGCCTGGGTCCAACATCCATTGGAAATTATGATATCCTTCATCACGGTAAAAAAGCCACAAAGTGATGACAACTGCAAAAATGACTTTCGATGTCAGTGTTCGGGAAGTAATTCTTAATCCCATAGCGACGTAATTTAAGGACCGGCTTAAAGATAAAGTATATCATCTAGTATTGGTATTTTGGTTAGATATAGTATTTTCGGGGTACCTTTTCCCCTTTTTGCTATCAATTATGATCAATGAATTTTCCTTTATTACGTGATGTTGTAATAATATCGGGCCTGTCCTTAGTCATCCTGTTTTTATTTAAACGGTTTAGATTGCCAAATGTGTTGGGGTTCATTGTTGCCGGTATAGTAGGGGGACCGTATGGACTTTCATTAATCAAAGAAGTTCATGATGTTGAAGTATTATCGGAGTTAGGCATCATCTTCCTTTTATTTATTATTGGTATCGAATTATCTTTAAAAACCCTGTCTTCCATCAAAAAGGCAGTTTTCCTGGGAGGAGGACTGCAAGTATTGTTTACTGTGCTGGTGGTAAGTTTATTGGCTATGGCCTTAAAAATGCCTGTTGAGAAAAGTATTTTTATTGGATTTTTATTTTCTTTAAGCAGTACAGCGATTGTATTAAAAATTTTACTTGAAAGAGGAGAATTGTCTACTCATCACGGGCGTGTCATTGTTGGTATACTAATTTTTCAGGATATTATTGTAGTACCGATGATGCTAATCGCACCATTTTTGGCCGGTCAAGTTACGAATATCATACCATCCCTTGGAGTTTTAATAATTAAATTGACCGTACTCTTTTCAGCTATCATTTTAGCGGCCAGATATATTTTTCCTTATATTTTATACCGACTGATAAAAAGTGGCAGCCGTGAGTTATTTTATCTGGCGGTTGTCCTGCTTTGTTTTGGTTCGGCATGGCTGACAGATAGGTTAGGTCTATCTCTGGCCTTAGGGGCTTTTTTTGCGGGCTTGATCATTTCAGAGTCTGATTATAGTCATGAAGCAACCAGTTTTGTTTTACCTTTCCGCGAAATTTTCTTAAGCTTTTTCTTTGTATCCATTGGTATGTTATTGGATATTCCATTTTTTATCCAGCACTTACCGGTTATTTTATTATTAACAATTATCACCTTTTTTCTAAAGGGTTTGATGGCTGCCATTGCTACCATATTTGTAAAGCTTCCCGCGATTTCCGTTTTCTTGGTGGGTTTAGCACTATTTCAAGTTGGTGAATTTGCTTTTGTTCTTTCCAAGATAGGTTTAACCTATCAATTAATTACCGCGGAGCAGTACCAATATTTTCTGGCGGTATCACTATTAACTATGGGTTTAACTCCTTGGGTCATCAACTATGCTTACCCGTTAATCAATTTGTTAAAAAAATCCCCCATTTCACCCCTCTTAAGCGGAATAGAGTATATGACCAAGCGCCGCAAGAATGAGCCGTTGGAGACTCCCCTGCAGGAACTTAAAGACCATTTAGTAATTATAGGGTACGGTTTAAATGGGAAAAATGTAGCCAAGGCAGCACGCAAATCCGGTATTGAGTATATTGCGCTGGAGCACGAACCGCAGGTTTATCACCATGAAAAGAAATATGAACCTAATCTAATTTTTGGCAATGCAGAGGACGAACATGTGCTCAGACATCTGCTCGTGCACACAGCCCGTGTAATCGTTATTGCTATCGCTGATACCCAAGCTACAAAAGTCATTATCCGACAAATTAGGACCATGACTCACACTGCTGAAATTATTGTTCGCACCCGATACATAAAAGATATTGAAAATTTTTTAAAACTTGGGGCTGATGAGGTCATCCCGGAAGAATTTGAGACCTCCATTGAAATATTTACGCGTGTGCTCCGAAAATATTTAGTACCGGAGCTGGAAATAGAACAGTTCTCCGCAGGTATTCGCGAAAAAAATTATAACGTGTTCCGCTCTGAACAATCCAGAAATAAACCGGGAAAAAATTTTTCGATTCCCGATATGGAGATCACCACTTTGCAGGTGGAACAAGGCGATAATTCTATTGTTGGTAAAACCATCGCTGAAGCGGCACTCAAGGATCAATTTGGAATCCGGATCCTGGCTATAAAAAGACATGAATTGTATATAACTCGCATAACCAAGGATACGCGTATTCGGCAGGATGATATTATTTATTTATTCGGACGACCCGAAGAGATTATTAAACTAAATCAATTCCTGGGAGTTAAATCATTTCATTAATTGCAAAGTCAGTTAAACTATTTAAGGGATTTTTAGGGTCGTGGTAGCTCGGATGATGCCTAACCAGGTTCTGATATTATTTTCCACCAAATCTTCTAATGATGTATCATAGGTGGGACCGGCAAAAGCAAATCTGACCTGGTAGGTTCCAGGAGCTAACACTTGAGGTAAGGAAAATTCTAATTGATAATTTTTACTTGTTTTACTGTCCAGAATGTTGAACCAGGATGATTGTGGCATAGTTGGTACAGATGTAATGCTGTCAAGTCCTGAATAAATCAGTCCAAAAGTGGTGGGATTGTAAAATTCTAGTCCACCGCTGTAATAACTGAATAAATTGACGCCCATTGTTTCCGGATTAAAACAACGCAGCTGGTCCTGATCCTGGTTGGTAATCTTAAAATTTACTCTTGCTAGCGATTCCGTGACTTCCAGGTTTTCCAAACGGAGCTGTAAACCCTGCCTGATTTTGTTCCGGCGAGCTAATTGAGTAATCAGGCGTTCATCACCGACTTGACTGTTAAAGGCTTGAAATTGGAGAAAATAAGTTTGACCCCCTGTTAGAATAACCGAGGTGTAATTACCCAATGGTAAGGAAGACAAGAAAGTAGGCCAAATGTCTCCGGAAAACAAAACTATGTCTTCTTCATGTACACACTTGAAAGTGGACTTGGTTTGATGATATTTAGTCAGCTCCGGATGATAGTTTTTAAAATATAATATGTGACTGGAGGTATCGTAAAAGGCCATTTCGGATAAATTTATTTTTTCATTCTCGCCAAAGACCAGGACTAAGTCCTCACTCGATGATTGTTTTAAGCATCCGACTGCCGTAACCATGAGCGTGATTAAGGTGGGTAGGTCAAGCCTGCTAAGTTTCATGACGTTTTTAATCATATAGACATCACTTAACTTCAAAACGTTGTCGCCTGGTCTCTGACCATACTACTTGATTAGGCACAGGAAGAACAAGGATAATCAGTGATGGAGATTTCCCCTGAAAGCCGGGAAGTTATAATATCTTTTTTTAATTTAGCCTTAATATAAACTAGTATTATGGTTATTGTTCGATTTTGGTCTGTGCTTAATTTTTGCCTGGTCTTTATTTTAAGCAGTCCGGCCCAAATGAGTTATTATTATCCTCAGGGCGGCCCGATGAATAACCTGATACCCACACCTGAGCAGTTCCTTGGATATCGTATTGGTTCTCATCATACCAGACATGACAAAATTGTTGAATATCTAAAAGAATTAGACCGTTTATCGGATAGAGTGGCTATTCAAATCATTGGAGAAACTTACGAACATCGCCAGCAAGTCGTAGCCATTTTTACCTCACCAGACAACCATCGGCAGCTTGAATCCATTCGTCAAAAGCACTTGGCCGGTCAAATGACCGGGAATACCGCTGAAGTGCCCTTAGTTATCCATCTGGGGTATAATGTTCATGGCAATGAACCTTCAAGCAGTGAAGCCGCATTGTTGACCGCTTATTATTTGACGGCTTCGGAAAATTCAGAATCACTTAATTGGCTGAACCAGATGGTCATCCTTATGGATCCCAACATCAATCCAGATGGCCGCGATCGTCACACGCATTGGGCAAACATGCATAAAGCTGATCCGGTCGTAGCGGACCCACTGGACCGCGAGCACACGGAAGTATGGCCGGGCGGTCGGTTTAACCACTATTGGTTTGATCTGAATCGCGATTGGTTTTTGGGCACTCATCCGGAAAGTCGCAACCGCATAAAATTTTTCCACCATTGGCGACCTTATGTGCAAACAGACCACCATGAGATGGGCAGTAACGCCACCTTTTATTTTGATCCGGGAAAATACAGCAGCAATAATCCCGTGGTGCCGGACTATTTATACAAAACTATCTACCCAAAATACGGCGAGTACTTTGCCCAAGCTTTGAATGACCTCGGATCCATGTATTATACGAAAGAGTCATTTGATAAACTTTACCCTGGATACGGCAGCAGCTATATTAATTTCTACGGTGGAGCAGGCTTTCTCTTTGAGCAAGCGAGTAGCCGGGGGCATGTGCAGGAGACATCCACTATCACTTTAACCTTTCAGTTTACCATACGCAACCAATTTGTCTCTTCGTTAACCACTATTCGCGCTTCCCTTGCTGAAAAGTCAGAACTTCTAAAGCTGCGTAGAGAATTTTATCGCACGGCTGGTGAGCAGGCTAAACGATCTATCATCAAGGGGTATGTCTTTGGTGATGCAGCCGATCGGAGTCGCACAAATGCCTTTTTAGACATCTTATTAATGCATGATATCGAAGTTTATGACCTTTCTGCAGCCATGACGGTCAATGGCGCTACATATGTTCCGCAATCCTCTTTTATGGTCCCGGTGGAACAGCCTAATTACATTATGGTACGCACTGTTTTTGAAAAGGAAATCACTTATACGGATAGTTTATTCTATGACGCCAGTACCTGGAGTTTAGTGCATGCTTTTAATCTGCCACACGCCGAATTAAAAACTCTTCCGATTCGCGGCCCCAAAGTAAACGTAACAAGCATTAAAAAACCGGTGCCTGAAGTTCAATTCAGCGGGTATGCCTATGTTTTTGAAATTACCGATTATTTAGCGCATAAAGCTATTTATGCTTTACAACAGGGTGGGGCCATCGTACAAACCGCATTTCGCCCATTTACGGTTGGGATAAACCAACACAACCGGACCTTTGGTTATGGCTCCATTTCTATTCCGGTTAGCCTACAACGGATAAGTGCTGATTCATTATACCAATTGATCAAGAAGGTTTCACAATCTACCGGAATTGAAATTCTTCCTTTAAGTACGGGATACAATGTTATGGGAGTAGACCTGGGCAGTAATTACCTCCGGACACTGAGAAAACCGGAAATTTTGTTATTAATTGGCCCCGGTGTAGCAGCGACAGAGGCTGGTGAAATCTGGCATGTCCTCGATCAACGGTTACAAGTGCCCATGACTAAACTGGATATACAAAATTTTTCACGGGTTAACCTCCATCGTTATAATGTGATGGTCATGGTGTCCGGTGACTACCGAGCCTTGGATAAGGTTGTGGTGGACAAACTAAAAGCCTGGATTCAAAATGGAGGGACCTTAATTACCTTAAAAACAGCTACAGAATGGGCCATCAGGCAAGGACTGGCAAAAGAAAAGATAATTCCAGCCATAGATACATTAAAACCAGGGGAGCAACCACGCCGGTTAAATTTTGATGCTGCTGGTGAAACTTTAGGTGCCAGAGCATTGGGTGGGTCTATCTTTGAAATAGATGTGGACACTACTAATCCGCTTGGATTCGGATTTACCAAACGCAAAGTGTCAAACTATCGCAATGGTCAGACCTATTTGGTGCCCAGCAATAATGCATATGCCACAGCAGCCCAATACAGTGCATCTCCTTTAATAGGAGGATATTTACATCCTTCTTCCGCTGAAAAAGTTAAAAATTCCGCAGCAATTCTTATCTCGTCAGATGGTAGTGGTCGGATAATTTTATTTGCTGACAATCCTAATTTTAGAGGAGCTTGGTACGGCACTAACAAACTATTTTTTAATGCTTTATTTTTTGGACCTTTAATAAATGTTCCTCAGGCACCTTAAATCTACCCTAAATAAAGGTAACCCAAAATAAAACAGGCCAGAACGATGCGATAGTATCCAAAATACTTGAAGCTGTTTTGGTTGAGGAATTTTAAAAAAGCGACGATAACCAAATAAGCGACAATAAATGATGTAACGAACCCTACGGTTAATATGGACCAATTAGCCGCTGCTGTTTCCAACCCAACTTTATATAAACTATACAGCGATGCGGCCATTAATGTAGGAATGGCTAAATAGAAGGAAAATTCCACGGCGACCGCTCTGGAAGTTCCCAAGAGCATAGCTCCGATAATGGTGGCTGCTGATCTTGAAATCCCGGGGAACAAGGCCAAACATTGAAATAAACCAATTAACACTACGATGCGAAAAGTCAGACCTGTAGTATCTTTTATGCTGGGATGAGTGTCCAATTTTTCAATAAACAAGAGGACGATTCCACCTAATAAGAGCATGATGGCTACGGTGGTTGGATTAAAAAATGCTTCTTCTATGCGATCATGAAAGAGCTTGCCTAAAATCAATGCAGGCACAACACCGGCAGCTGTTTTTATCCACAGGTCCAGGGTGTTTTTATCAAGTGATCCCTCGTCGGTTCTGAATTTTAGTAATTTGTGCCGAAAGACCACTATGACCGAAAGAATGGCCCCAAACTGGATAAAAATGTCAAACATGCGCGTGAATTCTTCATCGAAAGTTATCCATTGATTCACCAGAATTAAATGGCCAGTGGAGGATATGGGTAAAAATTCGGTTATTCCTTCTACTATGCCAAGGATTATGGCTTTAATCAGTTCAGGCATGAAATATACATTGAAGGGACAAATATAGGAAAACTCATATATGATGGGAGCTCAATCTAGAAATAAGCAGTAAACGTATTATTTATCAAATTCGATAAAGTGTACAGACATATAATCACTGCGTTCCGGCCGGATGTTTTTGATAAACAGTCTTGCTCTTTTTCCAAGTAATAAGGAGGTATATTTATTTTTAATATCAGCTTCACTGTTCGTAGGCTGCAAAGAAGGGTACCATAGGAAGTATCCAGGGCGATCATAGACCAGTTGAGGACTGGTCCAATCTTGTGAATTCAGTGCTATTCCCAAGTCTTGGTGTCGGTTAAATGAAATGTGGATAGAACTTCCAGCCCATGAGGACCCAACAACTTTTCCCATCATCATTACCCAACAAGACAAGTATGTGTTCCAACTGACTGAAGGGCCCCAATGAAATCCACCATCCGGTGAACTGGCGGGACCTCCTCCGGACTCACGGGGTATTTGCAGGGAACGGATTGGTTGGCCAATACTATCATAGGGCACAGTGAAGGCCTGGCCATTCCAGCGTCTGGCTTTACCCTGTGGATTATCCAGATCATTTAGGTGTATCCTGGCAACACTGATGCATTGCCCGGTCCATTCTTTATCCCGGCTGTAGTCTTCCTCATTGTACACGCCCGGGTAGCCGTATTCGCCGTAAAACAAATATAAATATTCACCACTGGCAACGGCAGAAGGATCTCCAACTCCGCCGGCAAAAGTATTGGATGTATTGTGGGGTTTCAGAATCAGGCGGGGCTGGTAATCTTCAATGAACAACCCTTTATTTTCCCAACTTCTTCCTCCATCGGTTGACTTCATTATCCCAATCCGACATACAGCTGCCGGAGAGGTTGGTCCTTGTAAACCCTGTGGCCAGTATTCATTTTTATATCCTTGTCCATTTAGTGAATCATAGGGTAGGGTGGAAGGGTAGTTTTCGTTATGGTAAATGGCATATAAGGTGTTACCGCTGACATCTTTTATGTCTTGGTAGACTGTTTCGAACCAGACGGCACCATGTAAACCATGCACACCGGGTGGAACATTTAATGGCATTTTAGGTTCTGTAAACGCCTCAGGTGTGCTGCGAAAAGCTTCATCCGCGTTTCGGCCATCAGCAAACATCAGGTGCCGGGCGTCGCCCCACAGCGGGTCTTCCCCATATTTGCCTGGAAAAATGCGGAAGGTGTCACCCACCCAAGTCTCCGCCATGTTACAATCTACAAACGAATTAAAGTAGATGGTATCCGCTGGAAGCAACCGAAATTTTGGATGGAAAGCAATAGATTCCGGCGTAGGATTTGCACAAAAAAATAAGGATAAACAAAGGATTGGACCTGCGAATAATTTTGTAAAATTCATTGGCAATTTATTTTCAAATACCAGATACAAATATATTTACAATTGTTGGAGATACCATTTTATGGCTTTACTTTCTAATTCTTTTATCAGGGCATCTTTCGCCAGATTATAATCCTGCATCTCTTTAAATTCGAGACGGGCCAGGCTTGTTTTTAACCATAAGTATCGATTGCGCTCATGCCAATAGGCCTTCAAATAGTCTCTAAATGCGATATGCCGTAACCAATGAAAAGAATCTAAAATGACCACATGAATGTTGGCGGTCGTCTGATAATCCACACCACTTTGAAATCCATGATGTACATCAATAATGGCCGGTAAATATTTTCGGTTAATGGGTTTTGCTTTGACAAATAGGCGTCGGTTCGGCCAAAGGGATTCATATTTTTTGACGTAATTATATTTATTATTTAATAATGGAGGTACCACCAGATCTAAATGACTGGATTGCTTTACGCCTACCAAAATATCAATAACCGGTTTTGCACTCATACCTGGAATAGCTGTGCTGCCTATATGTTCCACCGTTGGATGCAATAGCGTTAGTATATCTTCAATAGTCTTTTTTTCCTGTAAAAATTGTAAAGGCCAATCTTCTTGATAATTTACAATTGTTACATGCATGCGATTAATTAATAGTTAACATCCTATGGATTCGCAAATATAATCAGGTATGATGCCTGAAGAATGGATAAGCATCTCAGAATTCTCTCTACGGGTATTGCCTGTAAGGACTAATGTAGTGTGTACTCCAAATTTATTTCCCCCCAAAATGTCTGTATGCAAGGTATCCCCAACCATAAGAATTTCATGTTTTTCAATAGTTTGGTTCCGGTTCAAGTCTTCAAATGCATACATAAACATTTGAGAATCCGGTTTGCCGAAATGAATAAATTTTTTATTGAGAATGTTTTCGACCAGTTTAGCTAATCCCCCGGTGGCGACCGAAACATCATTGTGCGATACAGGGTATAAATTATCCGAATTGGCCAC
This sequence comes from Saprospiraceae bacterium, assembly GCA_041917975.1. Classification (GTDB taxonomy): domain Bacteria; phylum Bacteroidota; class Bacteroidia; order Chitinophagales; family Saprospiraceae; genus JAYRWN01. Next base: position 22,184 of record JAYRWN010000008.1, read on the forward strand.
AATTACCGGGATGATTTTACGACGCAGTAAATTTATTGTTTTATTAATATCTGTATTCCAGTCAAAACCTTCATCATCCAGGAAAACGAATGCACTAATCTGATGCAGATCATCCAGTTCAACCGCTTTTACTGGGATATGATCCAGACCTGCCTGCAAAATATAATGCGCCGAATTCTCTGTGCCTAAGTAAGCTATTTTACCATACCTTATTTTGGTATCCAGAAAATTTTTTGCCATCATCCCGGAAGTAATAATTTCTTGTTCATCAATACCCTGGATGCCTATCCTTTTAAAACCTTCTGCCTGCTGTCCCTGGCTCCGTGAGGCATCGTTAGTTAAAATACGGATTTCCTTATTCATACGTCTTAACGCATCGATAGTTTCCTGAACACCTTCGATAGCGCCAAAATAATTTTTTAGGACACCATATGAATCCAGGAAAATGGCTTTATATGCTTTAGCTGTTTCCAGGAATGAATTAATCCGTTCCATACCATTTAAACCTTAAGACTATGAAGAATTTTTTCGGCATTAAATACTTTTTCTATGGATGGGAAATATAGTTCATAAGCTTCTTGTTGTAGTTTCGAAGCAAATATTTCGTGAAAAAAATAACGACCATCTTTAATAACATAATTCAAAATAAAAAAGCGATAAGCTTCTTGCAGGAATCTTATTTCGTTTTCAGTTAAAGGAAACACGTTATGATAGTTTTTGAGAAATATTAAAAAACGTTCTTCCATAAGTGGATTCACCAGATAACTAAATACAGTGCGATCTCCAACGTCTGAAGTTACTCTGGCCATAAAGTAAAAGTCCAGGGTACGCGAACCCATTCTAAACCAATCATAATCCCACCTGGAGTATAAAGTAAAATTTTTGGTTACTGAAAAATTACCTATATTCCAGTCAATAAAGACCGGTATTTTTTCAAACTCTGCCTCATTTAATCGGGCCGTGTTTTCTAAAAAAATTGCACACTGTTTTTGTATTTCATTTTGATGAGCTCCATGTAGATGTTGGCCATAACCAGTATTTAATATTTGCAACAAATGCTGAATATCCGATTGAATGGTTTTAGAAGATGAAGGAAGAGTATTCCTGATTAGATGACATGCCTGATGAAATTGAGCCATTTGTTTACCAAGCTTCGCTATTTGTTGCTCATCCAGGCGACGTGGTGGTCTATATTTGATGTGAATTGGCCGATAAAATACCACCCAGGCATTTAAAATAGGGTTATGATGACGGTAAACAAACAGATGGTTTCCCTTCATTAGTGAACGGGCCATAAAATTTTCATACGGGGCCGGTAAATTATTACTTAATGCATTGATGATAGTGTGGTCCTCAACAAAATGCTCGTATTGGCCATAATACGATAGTTTAGCAATGACCCTGTTTCGATCAGGAAAAGTAATCCGGTACACATGGTTTGTGGATACCTGAGCACTTATGTCCTCAATGCGGGTAAATTTTCGGCTGGAGTCGTACGTATTCCATGCCTCTTCGACTATGCTGATGAAATCAATATGATGCATTAACCCGGTTAGTGAATAAAAGAATTTATTCTTGTTGAGAATTAATGGTGTATGCTACTACTTTATTAGCCAGAAAAGTAGGCACCACTATCAGATTTTGACTAGCTACCACTTCCATATCTGCCGCATTCATTACTCCTTTGGTATCCAGGATAAGATTTTGTTGATTCAGGCTATCCAGAAAATATATTTCTCCGTTCCAATTTGATACAATGTACCCGTTTAAGTAAGGTAAGATGCCGTCTCCACCCGGAATGTTTTTATTTAAAATAGTGCGTGACTTATCGGTGAAGTTGTATTTAAATACCTCCCCTGAGTCAAAGGTTGCACACATTAAACCATCAGCTACTGCGTACAGACCATTCGGAGAACCCATGGTGGTGTCTTGATAAAGGATTTGTGGTATATCTCCATCAAAAGTATACAGGCTGTTGCCATGTGAATCACTGACATAGATTTTGTTATCATTACTAACCGCTATGTCATTTAAAAAAATAGAACCTTTGACGGGCAAAGATTTTATTTTCCGGCCTTCCTTAGTATCAATAACCACAACGCGGTCAATATCGGTGACGTAAAGCTGTGTACCAACCAAGCCCATGCCTTTTGGGCCATGTAAGCCGGTTATCCACTTTAATTTTATCACATTGCCCTTTTGATCTAGTTTGGCAATATAACCATCATTATCCTTTTTAATAGCCGGTAACCCACCAATGCATGCTACATAATAGACGCCCAGATTTGGATCAAATAACACGGATTCAGGAGTTTTTAACACCGTATCCGACTCCCAAGCCGCTTCTAATTTTATGGTCATGGGGGTAGAGGTTGAAAGTTCTGGTTGTGGTTCAGCTGTGGTGTTTTGTTCTGTCTGTTTGGATGTACATTTGGTTAAAATAAAAACCAAATAGGCCAGGAATAAAACTCTTGATAGACTCATTATATTTTTTTTTGAAACCCAAAATTAATGACTCAGCCCATAGGATGGGTAATTCCGTTAAATATTATTCTAAAATACCTACGTTGTGGAGGGAGTTTTTGGTTGTCAAAGTTAAACCCTGTTATCAGCTATTTGGTTTTGGCGTAATCTTAACCAATTCAACCATCCCGCTACCGCCATTATGATGTAGACTGCATAGAGAATTGCATAAAAGTAGAGTTCTTTATAAAGATATATGCCGGTAGCCAGGATATCTATACCCAGCCAAAATAGCCAATTTTCTATTTTCTTGCGTGCAGTTAACCACATAGCTACCAGACTAAAGGTGGTCACTGCACTGTCCCAATAGGGAAGAGCCGCATCGGCAAATTGGCCAAGCAGATAACCTAGCCCTAGAGCTCCCACCAATCCAATTCCAATTGATGAAGTTAGCATATGGTGAGAAGCTGTAGTGATGGGTAATTCCGGTTCGGATTTTGGTTTTCCAGTAATCCAGTAATACCACCCATAAATATTCATGCCCAGGAAAAAAATGTGCAGAATAAAATCCGCATACAATTTTGCCTGGTAAAAAACCACAAAAGAGCAGAGGACATATAATATGCCAAATGGCCAGGTTAGAATGTTGTCCTTAATAAGGAACCACACACACAGCAAGCCGGAAAGCAAACCCAAAAATTCCACTGCCTTAAGCTGGGTGAGCGATGTGGTGATGGATTGCCAGACGTCCATAGTTTGACCTAGAGTTTGACTAATCGCCGGTCTTGGGCTGACTTAAAAATGGCATCGACAATAACCATATCACGCAGACCTTCTTCTCCAGGGACGAGCAGTGGCTGATTTTGACGAATGCTTATGCAATTGTCGTCCATATATTTGGCCTGTTGGTTATCCACTTTAAGCTCAATAGGGCCATTTTTGGTAGTGGCCGCGATCCCGTTATAAGATTGAAAAGGCTCAACTTTACACCATCCTTTCTCATAGGTGATGTTTAAATAGCCCATGTTCATGCCCAGACTGGTGGCGCATTGGGCTAATGCCCCGCTGGGAAACTCAAGCGTAAAAAGTGTGGTTTCATCCACTTCACTGAACATGTCAGGTCTGTGATTCACTATAGTCGCCTGGACATTGATGGGTTCTTCCCCAATGCTGTAGCGTGCCCCCTGTAAAGCATAAACACCCATATCGAACATGGCCCCTCCACCCATGGATTTTTTTAGACGCCAAATTCCGGTAGCATTCATCACGAACCCGGCTCCGGTTTGCACTAATTTAGGTTTACCAAAGGTCTTTTGTTTAGCATAATTGATCACCTGTTGGGTGATGGGTTCATGTTGCATACGGTAGCCAATGCTCAAAGTAACTTTATTTTTTTGACAAGCCACTATCATATCCTGGCATTCACCAGCGTTCATGGCCATTGGTTTTTCGCACCACACGTGTTTACCTGCGGCAGCAGCTCTGATGGTAAACTCTTTATGCAGATGATTGGGCAATACTACATAGACAATATCGATATCCGGATTATTGGCTATAGAGTCAAAATTTTCATAATTATAGATGTTCTTCGTAGCTAATTGGTACTTTTCCTGCCAGGAGGTTGCTTTTGCAGGTGTCCCGGTAACGACTCCCGCTAAATAACATTGTTGAGTTTTTTGTAAAGCCGGAGCCAGTTGATGTGTGGAATAACCTCCCAAGCCAATGAGTGCTACACCATACTTTTCTTTCGGCTTGTTAAAATTAAAATATAGTGACGGACGTGCTGATATTAGGCCAACACTGCCTAAAGCGACTGTTGTTAAAAATTGCCTTCTATTTGACATTTACTTTGATATTGTGTTTCAAATATGCATAAATATGCATATTTCTGTAAAATAACATAAGAAAAATGATGCGTAGTCTTTTGTTAACCAAGCCAGGGGATTTTATTTATCAGGAGATGCCACATCCGGGTCGTCCTCATCGGGATGAGGTGTTGGTAAAGATCCATCGCATTGGAATTTGTGGCACGGATTTTCATGCTTATCGTGGGCTTCAACCCTATTTTACTTATCCGAGGCGTCTGGGGCATGAATTGGGTGTAGAAGTACTGGAAGTCGGACCAGATGTAAAAAACCTTAAACCTGGAGACAAATGTGCCGTTGAGCCGTATTTACATTGTGGAACCTGCCACGCTTGCCGGAGAGGAAAAACTAATTGTTGCGAACAACTTAAAGTATTAGGCGTGCATACGGATGGCGGGTTTTGTGATTTTATCATTCTACCCCTACACAAATTGCACGTGGCGAATGATCTGGACTATAACCAACTAGCCTTGGTTGAAACTCTTGGTATTGGGTTTCATGCGGTAAATAGAGCTGATTTAGTGGCTGGCCAGGTCATTCTGGTAAATGGTGCTGGACCTATTGGGCTAACCATCATGCAAGCGGCCAAACTACGTGGTGTGAAGGTGATTGCACACGATAATTCATCTTTTCGTTTAGGTATTTCTAAAGCCATGGGGTTGGCTGAAGAAATAGTCCAGGGACCAGTTGAAAATATGGATGCTGCTATTCGTCAATTAAATGGGGGAGAATTGCCAGAAGTGGTGTTTGATGCTACCGGGCATTTAGGATCTATGCAGAAATGTTTTGATCAGGTCGCTTTCGGTGGTATCGTTGTCTTCGTGGGTTTGGTCCAGGATAATATTACATTTCCGGACCCCTTCTTTCATCGTAAAGAAATCACCCTTATGGGTTCAAGAAACGCAACTTCCAAAGAATTTAAAGAAATACTACAACACCTTCAGCGAAAAACTATCTCCTTGGAAAAATGGATTGGACCTCAAATTTCATTTGAAGGCGTAATATCTGCATTCCCGCGACTTTTAACAGAGCAGGCTTCTTTTGTAAAAGCTATTATTAATCTGGATAAACCTTAAATGGTTTCAGCCAGGAGATGTATTTTTGAGAGTTCACGAGATGTATGCGGGCGGTCATAGTTAGTATCTTGATTTTTTCTTTATTGGGCTTGGGTTACGTACAATTCAGGCTTTTAATTAACGGTTTGCAATTAGGCAAAGTCAAGTTTGATTTTCAACTGACTCAAGTTATGAAAGTGGTCCATAGTGACCTCGCTCAGGAAAACCGCCTTACCTATTTATTGATGACTGTCGTCACCAAAGACAGTTCGAATTTTACAGCCAGCATGGATACCATCACGGATGCTTCCACCTTTTATCTGGATAATTACCTGAAAAATAAATTTTTGGAACATGATTTACAAATGGATTATTCCTTTGCACTTTTGAATCAGCAGAATGATTCCATTTATTTGCGTTCTGCGGACTTTGCCTTAGGACACCCGGAATACAGTTATTATGAGGTTAATTTAGAAGGCTCCATTGCCAAATCATGCCACTGTACACCTATTTTGATGATCCGTGTTCATCATTTGTTACGTTTTTTATTGTTCCAGTTAAATGCTGTGATTATCCCCAGTTTGATTTTTTTGTTTTTTATTCTCGGGTCCTTTATTTGGTTGATATGGCTCTTGAGTAAAGTGCGTCGGTTGGACCAGGTGAAAAATGATTTTATCAATAACCTGACACACGAAATCAAGACTCCGGTTTTTTCCATCAGTTTAGCCACGAAAGTTCTAGAGGAAATGAACCTGGACGCCAAGGCACAAAAATATCTTCAGCTGATCAGGAAAGAAAATGAGAAAATGAAAACACACATTGAAGCAGTTCTCGGCTTGGCTACTTTAGAACATCCGCAGAGCCTGATGGAACTGACTGACCAGGATGTCCATATTTTGCTGAATTCGGTTGTTCATTATTTTAATGAAAAAGTAGTATCCAGTGAGGGGAAATTGGTTTATGAACCGCAAGCTAAACAAGTTTGGTGCGCTATCCATGCATCCCACTTGTCAAATGCTATCCTAAATTTATTAGATAATGCTCTAAAATATAGTGATGATAAACCTCACCTTCGTCTTTACACCTTTAACGAAGGACATCAGCTTGGTATAGCGGTGGAAGACCATGGCAGAGGGATGGAACCTGCAGAGCTCAAACGCATTTTTAATAAGTTTTATCGAATACCGCGCGGTAATATCCACGATGTGAAGGGGTTTGGCCTGGGTTTGAATTATGTGACCCAGGTTGTCAAACGACATAAAGGTGAGATTAAAGTATTTAGCTCTCCAGGACTGGGAAGCACTTTTATTATATTTTTGCCATTGAGTAAAGATCAAAAAAATGCAGCCTCAGATACTTTTAGTGGAAGACAATGAGTCCTTGGGAATGATGTTGCAGGATTACCTGCAACTAAAAGGTCTGCATATCACCTGGGTTACGGATGGCCTAAAAGGCTGGGAAGCATTCGAAAATCAAAATTTTGACCTGTGCATTTTAGATGTTATGATGCCCAAAATGGACGGTTATACTTTGGCGGGTAAAATGAAAACCACCCGACCGGAGACCCCCTTGGTTTTTCTCACCGCCAAATCAATGAAAGTAGATGTGTTGCAGGGTTTTAACCTTGGTGCCGATGACTTCATTAAAAAACCTGTCGATGAAGAGGAATTGTTAGCCAGGATAAAAGCCATTTTAGGTCGCTCCAAACCTGCTTCACCTGCAGACAATATTGGTATCATGCCAATTGGATTATACCAGTTCGACGTGTCGAATCAAAAACTTTGTATTAACGACCATCTACGTATTCTCACCAAGCGGGAAGCTGATCTACTTAATATGCTGGCAAGTCACGCTAATAAACTGACTAAGCGGGACGTGATATTAAAAACGCTGTGGGGTAAAAACGATTATTTTAATCGCAAGAGTATGGATGTCTTCATTACCAGGCTAAGAAAATACCTTAGCGCTGACCCGACAATACGACTCGAGAATGTGCATGGAAGTGGTTTTATACTCCACATTCCTCTATCCGCCTGATGACTATTTTTAACAGTACGTATCGAATGCCATCATTAGATTGGCCGCGATAATTTGTGCGGACCGGCCTTCAATGTGATGCCTTTCCAGGAAGTGCACCAACTTTCCGTCTTTAAATAAGGCGATAGAAGGGGATGATGGAGGATAGGGTAATAAGTATTGTCTGGCTTTTTTAGTAGCTTCCATATCCACGCCGGCAAAAACAGTAAAGAGTTGGGCTGGTTTTTTAGCATTTTGTAGCGCTAATTTTACACCTGGTCGTGCATTGGCTGCTGCGCAGCCGCAAACACTATTGACCACCAAAAGCATGGTGCCCTCAGATTGATTAAGGACTTGGTCAACTTCAGCAGCGGTATTTAAACTTTGAAAGCCACTTTCGGTTAAGTCTTTGGCCATGGGTTTTACTAGTTCCAAGGGATACATAACAAGATTTTTCTGGTTTTAAAATAATGGATGAAACAAATAACCGGCCTCCAGGGTTGCGTCAAGACTTAAAATTGTTTATTTGTGTTAATTTATTAACTGATCTTGCAAAAATAACCCAGACCATCGAAATTTCGACCTTCGTCCCGTGCTTATGAATCGGATACTTTTCATCTTACTTGGTTTTTTATTCCTTCTTGCCTGTCATCCTGCAAAAAAAATTGTTACTGAAATTATGCCCGACCTTACTTGGCCTCCCATGAAACCTTCTAACCTTTATTTTAACCTCAGTCTCCCTGTTCAGGAGTTGGACCGGTTGATCAGCCAAGAAGTGGAAAAATCCTTAAGCCAGGGATTAAACCTGGATGATGGGTATCGTATTGAAATAGGCTTGGAAGATCACCTTCATTTCAGCGTACATGATTTTGAGGTATTCTATAATACCCCACTTCGCCTCAAAATATTTCCTTTCAAATCAACAAAGTTGTTCGCTGAAGGTAGTATAAATCTGGACTTCAATACGGCGCTTAATGTGGAACATGGGATTTTAACAACTCGGACAATCCTGGTTAATCATCGCTGGATATCCACCCCCAAATTGACCATTTTAGGCGTTCGGATCCCGATAGAATCTGTTTCAGATAAAATCCTAAAGAAATTTAACCAACAGATCGTTGATGCTATTGATTCATCACTAATGCAATCTTTGGATGTTCCGGCTTTAAAATCGAAAGCGCGGATTTTTTTTAATCAACCCGTATTTACTTACGACACCACCGTTCTGTTTTATGTGCAACCGTTGAAGTTTTCAGTTCATGCCTTGCGAAATGAAGGAGACCACATCATCATACCTGTGGGTGTCAGCATTAATGCTCTTTGCTCCGATTTGAGGACCCTGCAAGTAGGAGATAGCCTGCAAATTGGCTTTGATAATTTTTGGAAGCAAGAGTCTGACTTTAATATGCAAATACACCTTTCACAGACATATTTAAACCGGTTGATAAAAGCTTCTGTAGAAGGCCAACAGTTTGGAAGTGGAGTAACGAAAGTAGTTGTACACAAGGTGGATTATCATGGCTACCACCGGGAGATCGGCGTTCGTCTTACCTGCAGTGGTGCTTATAAGGGGGATATGGAGATTAGGTTTGTGCCCGCTTTTGATAATACCCGGAATAAAATTTACTTGGAAAATCTGGTCCTTCTTCCCCAAACGACGCATAGTCTAAGTAAAACTCTCATGGATGTTTTTCGCGCTTTAGCTGAGAATCAATTGAAAAAATCGATGGAGAAGAGTTTCAACGAGTTACTGCAAGAATATCAAATCATGGTTCTCGATTTGTTAAACACAAAATATATGGAGAATCAATTACAACTTGAAGGAGATATCATTGATTTTGAAATTAGCGACTTTGTCTCCGATCACCAACAATGTGTATTCAATCTTAAAGCTCGTCTAAACTTAAATGCAAAAATATTGCAAATAAATCGGTAGTGAAGCAAAAACTAACGCATTCTAGGCCGCCGCATTCTATTGCCCATGCCCATCATTTGATTTTGGACCTTCATTTGGCCTCGGTTAGCCATGGCTTTTTCGAACTGCTTTATCTGCTCCCGCAATTGATTTTCAGTTACTTTGTATTTCTTAAGATTTTTACCCAGGTTTTGTGCTTCCTGCCATTTGCCGCGATTGGCCGCAAGATTGGCTAACTGAAGATCCACCATGGCTTTTTCATTGTCTCCAGGTAGTCCGATCTCCTTAGCTTGTATAAATAACTTTTCTGAGCTGGTGTAGTCACCTTTTTGGCCGGCAACAGTTCCTTTCATTAGAAAATAATAAGCGCGATTAGGTCTGTACAACCATTTGGGCAAAATAGTCATATTCAGACGATGGTCCACAGCAGTAAAATCCATCTTTTCCATTAATAATGCTGCTGATTGGACGGTCCCTAATAAAAAATAAGACGCCAATAAACCCAATCCAATTAATAAAAAGGGAAATCCGTACCAAAATCCGGCAGTAAACATGAGGATAAGCCCTCCCAAAATGCCCACTGCTATACCAGCCAATTTTAGATAAATGTTGAAAACAAACATGATATTCTATATTATAGAGCAAAATTATAAAAATAATAAGACCACTCCGCTTTCAGTGAGCGAAACTATTCCTTGAAGATGGGAATCGTTTTTTATTATATTTGGTCAATTCTGTAAAAAAGTATGTATCCCAAATTATACGAGGTCAATACCCGGGTGTGGATCAGGCAGTTTGGACCTACCGCAACTTTGGCGGATGTCCCTGACCATTATCTCCACCACCTTGTTTCCCAAGGCATAGATCGGCTTTGGCTGATGGGTGTTTGGCAAAACTGTGTGGATATAATCCAGGAACACGCCTTCCATCCTAATCTGGTCGAAACATATCAACAAGTTTTATTGGACTGGACCAAAGACGATGTTATTGGCTCACCTTATTCTATTGACAGTTATCAAATTAATGCTGTACTTGGTTCCGAGGAGGATTTAATCACATTTAGAAAACGGGTGAATCGGGCGGGTATCAAACTCTATTTGGATTTTGTCCCTAACCATTTCGGAGCAAGCAGCCGACATATAACCAGTAACCCCGAGGTGTTTTTTGAAGCGAATACTCGAGATGAGAAATATAATCCTGGTGATTATTTTTTTTATGAGCCTGTCGGCAAATATTTTTTCAGGGGTAAAGACCCTTATTTTCCGCCCTGGACCGATACCGTTCAAGTCAACTATGCTGAATCTTCTGCCCGGCAGTTTATGTTAACACAATTGCTCAGGGTAGCCGAAAGATGCGATGGTGTCCGCTGTGATATGGCCATGTTGGTAATTAATAAGGTATTTAGGCAAACCTGGCAGAATGTGCTGACGGAGGAGCAGCAAAATTTTCTCAGTGATAAAGAAGAATTTTGGATAGAAACCATAAAAAAAGTAAAATTCAATTATCCTAAATTTGAATTTCTGGCTGAAGCGTATTGGGATTTGGAATGGATGCTTCAACAACATGGGTTTGACTATACTTATGATAAACGATTGTTGGATAGACTGGCTTTTGGAAACTCCCAAACCATCCTGGGCCACCTTAAAGCCGACATGCATTATCAAAACCGGTTGACTCGTTTTATCGAAAATCACGATGAAGAACGAGCCTTAACTAAGTTAGGACTACAACGGTCTAAAGCCGCTGCGGTGATCATTAGTACGTTGCCCGGCATGAAATTTTATTATGATGGTCAATTTGAAGGGAAATCCGTACATCTACCCGTGCAGTTGGGTCGGTCACCACATGAAATAGTGTTACCTACCCTGCGGGCCTTTTATTACAGACTACTAAATATTATTAGTTTGCCCCATTTTTTTATGGGAACCTGGACTCTTCTGGATGTGCAAAGCTCCGGTTGGGAGGACCCTACGTATCAATCCCTTTTAGCCTGGGAGTGGCACGGTGCGGTAAATCATTTTATTATCATCGTCAACTATACGGATGGTGTATCATCAGGTCGGATTTTTGGCGAGTGGGACGGTTATGGACAGGAAGTTATTTTGGAGGATTTACTCAATGACCAGGAATATTTGAGGCAGGTGGATAAGTTGATTTTTGAAGGTTTGTCGGTAATTCTAAATAACTATCAGTCTCATATCTTTAAAGTCATTCCTGTTAAATAGAGTAAAAAATTCATATCCTATTTATTTACATTATTTTCGACTAATTTTTTGAAAATATATAAAATTATCAGTTGATGAATGCGTTTGTAGCCGAATTCTTAGGAACCATGGTTTTAATTCTGCTGGGCAATGGAGTCGTTGCTAATGTGGTATTGAAAGATACTAAAGGTCATAATTCCGGATGGATAGTAATCACGGCAGGATGGGCGATGGCTGTTTTTACTGCTGTGGTGATTTCCGCGCCATTTAGTGGGGCCCATCTCAATCCGGCTGTTACTCTCGGCTTAGCTATCAGCGGTAGTTTTGCCTGGACCGAGGTCGGGTTATATATAGTTGCCCAATTATTGGGGGCGGTAGCCGGAGCGACCTTAGTTTATTTATTTTATTATGATCACTACCAAATAACAGAAAATGCCCAGGCCAAGCAAGCTACGTTCTGTACTGCACCTGCTATTCGCCATAATGCCGTTAACTTTTTGAGTGAATTAGTTGGCACATTTGTCCTAATTGCAGCCGTATTATATATGGCGTCACCAAATTTTACCACTACAAATAACGCCCCTCCGGGCTTAGGCTCCCTAGGTGCTCTGCCGGTAGCGTTCGTGGTGTTTGGTTTAGGATTGTCCTTGGGGGGAACCACCGGCTATGCGATTAATCCGGCCAGAGATTTGGGTCCTCGCTTAGCTCACTACTTTTTGCCCATTAAAGACAAAGGGGAGAGTGGATGGTCTTATGCCTGGGTCCCTATTTTAGGCCCTTTAGGAGGAGCTTGTTTAGCCGCATGGCTGATGGTATTACTGAAATAGAGAATATTTTAAATGTATATTTCATTATTGCTCTGACCAGGAGCAGGGAGTTCTATTTTCGAAGATTCAAAAAATTATTTAGGAAAATCAAAATTTCCCTTTTAATTATCATTCGTTATCTATATTTGCCGTGTTTTAGAAAACATATTTAGGACATTTATAATTTGTCGTTATGACATTTAGAAAAATTACCTTTTTGTCCTTTGTCCTGGTTAGCTTTTCCGTGGAGAGTGTGGCACAAAATGCGCAAGGAAGTCCTGTCAATGGTACCGTGATTTTCTATATGATATTGCTTTTTTTGGCGGTGCTAATTCTTTTAGCTGATCAGTTTTTAGGAGTCTCAGGCCTAAAGAACAAAGGTAGCTTTTTAGGTACTTCCAAATTACCAAGTTTTGTGCAAGGGAAACCAATTCATGTCTTGAAAAAAGGCTTCGACATAAAACTGGAAGGAAATCCTTCTTCAGTCATCACGGATAAAATGGTGAGCCGATTTGCTATCCAACCTCCGAATTATCGGGGTATTGCCCCAATTCCAAAGCTGGAAATTGCCGAAGGTCAAGAGGTTAAGGCAGGAGATCCGATTTTTTTTGATAAAAGCAACCCTCATATTAAATATGTAGCTCCGGTAAGTGGAGAGGTGATAGCCGTGAACCGCGGAGAGAAAAGGGCAATATCGGAAATAATCATTTTAGCGGATAAGGAACAAAAATACCGTGCTATACCTGCGCTTAAATATGATCAAGTGTCCCGTGAGGAATTGGTGGGTTTTCTAATGGAATACGGAGCCTGGCCATTAATCAAACAAAGACCTTATAATATTGTCGCGAATGCTGATGTGATCCCAGAAAACATTTTTATCTCCACCTTTGACACAGCGCCTCTATCCCCGGATAATAACGCTATCATCGCGGGGCAGGAAAATGCCTTTTATGCTGGGATAGGTGCTCTAAGCCACCTAACCTCAGGCAAAGTTTATCTGGGATTAGATGCTAAAGCACAGCCGGATGCAACCTTTAGGCAAGCCCCGGCTGAAAAGGTCTATTTTCATGGCCCTCATCCGGCAGGTAATGTGGGAATTCAGATTCATCATATTAGCCCAATTGGCAGGGGGCAACGGGTGTGGACCTTAAACGTGCAGGATGTAATTATTATTGGTAAACTTTTTACGGAGCAGCGTTTCGACAGCACCAGGATAGTAGGTATCGGTGGGAAATATTTTTCAAATCCGCGTTTATTACGCACACATAGCGGGGCAAATATCGGTGAATTAGTACAGGGTGAATTGGAGGATGGGCATTTTCGGCTTATATCAGGGGATGTGCTCTCCGGTCAGAAAAAAACTGTGGATGGTTTTGTGAACTTTAGTGACGACCAGGTTACCGTTTTGGAAGAAGGAGATTATTACGAATTGTTCGGCTGGTTATTGCCACTTAATCCGCGCCCGAGTGCCTCACGGACTTATCCCAATTTTTTATTTGGGGATACTGAGTACAGTGGCGACACGAATACGCATGGCGAAAAAAGAGCTTTTGTCGTGAGCGGACAATACGAGGACATGTTACCTATGGACATTTATCCACAGCAACTATTCAAAGCTATCATTACTAATGATTTTGAACGCATGGAGGGTCTAGGTATCTATGAATTGGTCGAGGAGGATGTAGCACTTTGCGAATTTGCTTGTACATCAAAACAACCTTTACAAAAAATTTTACGTACCGGTTTAGACACCGTACAGGAACAGGGATAATAATTATTAAAGTAATTAGGAATAATTGAACAAATGGCTTTAATAGATAAAATAAAAAGTCTGGAACCTGATAAGCAGAAGAGCCCTTTTCTGCATACACTCTATGACGGTTTTTTTACCTTTTTGTTTACGCCTAATACCACCACTAAGGATGGAGTACACATCCGGGATGGCATGGATCTGAAACGTACCATGACCATTGTGGTTATTGCAATGCAGTTGTGTTATGTGGTGGGAGCGTGGAATATCGGACATCAGCATTTTCTGGCTATCGGAGACCATGTAGGTATGCTTGAGGGTCTGCACTTGAAACTTGTTTTTGGTTTCTTTAAGATACTGCCTATTTGGATTGTCACTCATCTGGTAGGCCTTGGCATTGAATTTTATTTTGCCACAAAAAAAGGACATGGCATAGAAGAAGGTTTTCTGGTTACCGGTTCGCTTATACCCTTAGTTATGCCACCGGATTTGCCCCTGTGGATATTAGTGCTAGCCGTTGCCTTTGCCGTTATCATTGGTAAGGAAGCTTTTGGCGGTACGGGGATGAATATTTTTAATATAGCTTTGTTGGCCCGCGCTTTTGTATTCTTTGCCTATCCGGGCACCATCAGTGGTGACCAGGTTTGGGTGGGTGGTTTGGACTATACAAATGCTCCGGCCATCGTGTCGGATTATAATTGGATCCATGGTTTATTTGATGGAATTTTCAACTGGTTTGGGTGGAGCACTTTTGGAATAAGTCAGCCGGTCGTTGATGCATTCAGTGGAGCCACACCATTAGCGCTAGCTACTCAGGGGTGGGATAATGTAGTTGCACACTATACGCCTTCCCAAATGTTTTGGGGTGCTGTACCAGGGTCCATTGGCGAAACATGTAAACCTGCGATCATCATCGGAGCAATAATCTTAATTGCCACAGGTATTGCCAGTTGGCGAATCATGATAAGCATGGTGCTGGGAGCTGCGATCATGGCCATTCTATTTAATTGGTGGGGATTTAATCCTTACATGCAAATTCCCTGGCCGTATCATTTTTATATCGGCAGTTTCTTTTTTGCAATGGCATTTATGGCTACAGATCCCGTCA
>JAYRWN010000009.1:0-1952 GCA_041917975.1 Saprospiraceae bacterium
CTTTTTTCTATGTCGTCGTACAATAAATTGTGAAGGATCGATGGTGATCAGCCGGTCTTTAAAAGGCCAGTGGGTGACCAGGTAATTACTGCCTCCGGGCTTAGGCTTTTTTCGTTTGGATTGTTTTAACAGTGAGATCAGGAATGGTTCGGTATCCAAAATTCTGGCGCGCAACATGCTTAAGCCTATCAACACTTTACCCATAAAGGCATGATGGTCGGGAGTGCCATAATACTTCTCATCCGACATGATTTTTACCTTTTGGCTTCTCAAAATAGTATTAAACCGCTCCACCCAACTTTCCCCGGCGAACGCTACACTGGTGGCAATAAAATCATCCTTCGCGTAGGGCAAATAAATATTTATTTCCGCACCCCGCGCTAGCATGGCTTCCGCAAATATAATGTCCGCGCCACACGCTAATGAACAATACCCTATCTGCACATCCAACTCCTCCAGAACTTGCTTTATTTTATCAGCAACCGAGTCTTCAATATGAGTAGGGAAACGTTTTTCTTTACTGTCCGGACGGTCAATCATGTGCCCCGTAAAGGTGACAATAATGGGTGGGTGAAATAGGTGTAACAATTCATCAGGTACCGACAAATATGACCGTAAAAACTTCAATTGGGCGAATACACTTTGAATTTTTCCAAAATCTTTACCGACCACCAGTTTAGCCCGCTCATACCATTGTATAGCGGGCGCTAAAGCACCACGGATCAGGTAGGCTTCACCCAAGGTGGCCATAGTCCAAAAATTGTGTTGCGGCTGTTGCTCCAGATAGCGGATCAACTCATCGGCTATGGATCCGGCTTGTTTATCTTCTCCGGTCACCAAACTACAGGTCGCGGCATTAATACCGGTATAATAACTTTGCGTTAAACGGTAATTCTCAAGGTAAATCTCTTTGGACAAACGGGCAAACTGTGTATCCCCGGTTTGCCGGAACTGATCTTTAATCACACTGCCCAACGCACCGGCCAATTCTTCATCCTGCTCATTCTGTTGATAGCCTGCCCATAAAAATTTACGCGCTTTGTCGGTGAGTCCTAGTTTGGCTAACGCCACACCTAACAGATGTTTTATGCGCACCGAGTCAGGATATAAACTTAGCGCCTCTTCACCC
Source organism: Saprospiraceae bacterium (assembly GCA_041917975.1). Taxonomy (GTDB): domain Bacteria; phylum Bacteroidota; class Bacteroidia; order Chitinophagales; family Saprospiraceae; genus JAYRWN01. Next base: position 1,130 of record JAYRWN010000009.1, read on the forward strand.
AGATTGTGGGCCGCAAAATATTGCCCGCTGTTGATTAAGGCCTGAGTTTCTTCAACATATTTTTCAAGGTTCTGCAGCATGGGGGTAAAGATAAAAAGTTTGCTGCTTTCTCCATCAGACTCATCTACGTGAACAATGTGCCTTCGCACACAAATAAAATTTACAGCCAATGATTAACCCGCCCGTTGTATATTAACAGGTCTGATGATTAATCCGAAACAATCATGAAACGCAGAAATTTTATCCAATCTTCAGTTGTAGGTACCTCTTTGCTAAGTGCCGGAATTCATGCGGGTCGTTCGTCTGTTTTCGCTCCGTCCACGAAAATGAAAATTACCAAAATACGTTATTACGCTGCTCCGGATTACCACAAACCACTGTTTAATCAAGCCCGCGGCATCGTTGAAGTCTTTACCGATGCCGGGTTAACCGGTATCGGTGAAGGTGGTGCAAAAGATACTATCGAACAATGCGCACAAATGTTGATTGGTGAAGACCCATTCCGCATCGAGCACCTTTGGCAATACCTCTACCGGGGCATGTTTTACCCCCCGGGGAGGGAAAAACTTCATGCTCTGGGCGCTGTGGATATGGCCCTGTGGGACCTCAAAGGAAAAGCCCTGAATGTACCGGTTTATGATTTATTAGGCGGCGCTACCCGCGATTACATTGAATGTTATGCCACCGGATTTAGCGCTTCCACCGCCACCAATGAGTACGACCGCGCCCGGGATTGTCTTGCAGCCGGACTGCGCTGTTATCGCACCAACCCCACCGGTGGCAATGGGGAACAGCCTTTTGATTTTTATGAACACACCCAGAA
>JAYRWN010000010.1:0-8954 GCA_041917975.1 Saprospiraceae bacterium
CAAGGAATTAATTCACTCAATGATTAAAAAATAATGGAAAAGAGCAAACTAATTGAAATGAATAATATTGGAATAGTTGTTGAAAACCTTGACAATGCAATTTCATTTTTTTCGGAAATCGGACTAACTGTTGAAGGACGAGGTATGGTTGAAGGCGAATGGGCAGGTCGAGTAACAGGTCTTGGAAACCAATCAGTCGAAGTTGTTATGATGGTTACACCTGATGGACACAGCCGATTAGAAATTTCAAGATTTATAAGACCAACCACTATTTCAGACCATAGGACTGCACCAGTCAATTCACTTGGTTACTTACGTGTTATGTTCCGGGTTGATAACATTGACGAATTGGTTCCTCGACTATTGGAGAAAGGTGCTGAACTTGTTGGAGAAATTGTTCAGTACGAAAATGTATATAAACTATGCTACATTCGAGGGACAGAAGGACTTCTTGTTGGACTTGCAGAGCAACTTAATAGTAAATAAAAGTTGATTACGCAGAAAAACAACGAACCGCTAACAGCAAGCTAGCGATAGCCGCTGTTTCAGTGCTAGTTTGGAAGTTCGTATTTCTTTTATAAATTTGTAATAGGTTTGCAGTTCAGTGCTTCGGTTTCGCGGCCATCGCTAGCTTGCAAATCGTTATACGCAACTCGTTGGCAGCATCGGAACTTCAAACAGTGTGCAAGAAACGAACAGTAGTGCAAGGTCGGCAAAGCCGTTTAGCTATCGCTTCTGTAAAATAAAAAGAGAAGCAACCCAAACACACAAAAAACCAACCCTTCGTTGCTTCACATTTTATTTTACCCAAACGCGCAAATACTGCTCCTATGAAACTGAATATTTTTAATATTGCATCACTTTAAAAAACCATTTTATGAACTTCATAATAACATACAACATCGCAGATACAACTACTAATAAGAGAGCCACCTTTGAGAAGAAAATTGAAACAGCTTTTCCGAACTCACAAAAGGAAACAAGCAACCAAACTACAATGATTGGTTCAGCAGGAAAATCACTTGATGAAATAAAAACAATTCTTAATGGTATCGCTTCTTCAATGTCATTGCAAGTTAATGATGCAGTCACATTATATTATCCAACATTAAATGAAACGAAACCAACAATTGAAAAATCAATAATATTTCCAACAGAGATAAAGGAAGAAGATAAAACTTATCCAAATCGGGAAAGCGAAATTGCATTTTACATAAGAGAAATAAATTAACCTAATAAAATTAAAATATGAAAAAACTCTACTCAACCATCTTGCTTTTATTTAACTTTTCTTTATTAGCATCTGCACAAGATTCAAATGTAACCGTTATCGGTTCAGGCGATGGTAATTCAAAAACAAACGCTGTTAATCAGGCATTGAGAAACTGTATTGAGAAATCAATGGGAGCATTTCTAAGTTCAAGTACAACCATTTCTAACGATTCACTTATCAAAGATGAAATCGTTTCTATTGCTTCAGGGAATATTGTTTCTTATGATGTTCTTTCAGAGCTAAACAAAAATGAAAACTGGAACGTCACTGTATCTGCAATTATATCTCCTGAAAAATTAATCACCACATTAAAAAGCAAAGGATTTAACTTTGAATTAAACGGTGGGGTGTATGCACAGAACATTCTAAAAGAAAAATTTTATGCTGAACAAGAGAAGCCAGCTTTTGAAAACTTCTTAGCCACTTGGGAAAACGTTCCTCTATTTGATTTTAATGTAGATTTACTTGAGCCAAAAGTGATAAGTGAATATTGCTTTAATAATGGTGCAGGAGTTCCAAGTGCAGATGCTCTCAAAAATAAACGCAACGAAGCACACAACTACACTTTAGAAAACTACAAGAGCAATTCAATTCAACAGCCATCAAAAATTTTAGGTTATTTCATGGATGCTCACAACGACCAAGATTTTTACCAATTCGATTTCGTAAAAGAAAATCGGTTCGGGAGACAACTGCCGAGTGATGGCTATGCGATGATAGCAATTTATTCTCCCAAAATAAGAAAGGAATACATTCAAATGGTTAAGTCCTTTCTAAATTTATTATCCTCAATTTCAATTAAAGATATTGACAGCTACAAAACCCTTAATAACAAATATCTGAAAGTGTACATACCAACTGAAACAATTGGTGGTATGGATGTTTCAAAGTTTAAAAAAGAAATGAATAACCAAGGCAATGAATCTGTTGTGTTTTATTTAAGAAACAATACCAATAGAGATATATTTGAACGGATAAATAGAATGGTGCTAAATAAAACTTCTGGAGTGGATATAACATACAGTAATCTTGCTTCATTGAAAACATCTCCACAATTATTTTCAGACCACGACTATAATTTCATTTCTATCGGTGCTTTCAATGGAGACAATACTTTAAAATCAGTTGTCGTTTACCCTTTCTTTTCCAAAAATATTTACGCTGGTGACCAATCCTTTTCAAGCCCTCCCTTTTACGCTTTTAGACCAAAGGTATTAGCCATATATTTAACCATTGATGAATTGCAAGTTTTAAAAAAAGTTGAATTCAAAAATAAATACACGAATTCAGAAATGGTTGAAGAAAAATTAAATGAAAGCAGCAATAAGAATAATAAAAAAGAGGAGTTTAATTTGTACTTAAAAAATTTCAGTGATTCGATTAACTCTACAATTAAAGATAAGAATGATTGGATTTATCTTTATGATGCCGTTCAAACGAAACCTGTTATTGGCGATACTGCAAAGTTTGTAAAATATGCTTCAACCCAACGCTATCCAAGTGAAGCCAAAAAAAACAATACTACTGGTAAAGTATTGGTAAGTTTTATAACAGAAAAAGACGGAAGTGTTTCTAATACCAAAATTTATAAAGGAATAGGAAGTGGTTGCGATGAAGAAGCAATTCGATTCATTAGTTCCATGCCAAAGAGAATTCCAGCCCAACAAGATGGTAAACCAGTTCGAGTAATAACAATAGGGGCTTTTAATTGCGAACCACCAAAACAATAACTTTAAAAATCATAAACTAAATACTATGCAACTTGAAACAATTATCGAATTTACTTCTTGGGTGGAATCAGCACCCAAAAATATTTTTAGGCGCAGCGAGCAAAATATTACTCTGCCAAATTTTACAAAAATTATAGAACATAATTCTCTTACCAATCAGAACATCGAGAGGAATTTAGAATTAAGCAATAATGGAAATATTGAAGTCGCACGATTCAGACAAATAATACATTCAATTCATGATGAAGTAACTGGAACTTACCAAATAAAAAGAAAAAACAAATGAAAAAAGCATCACTCCTAATTCTCGCATTCATTAGTTATTTCATTTTGCCTAATGACATTCTTTTAGCTCAAACATTTAATGGAGAACCAAACTACCAACTGGAATGTATCAGCACAAGTAATGACGGAAATTATATAGTTAAAGTTTGGGTAATGACAAGCAATGCAAAAAAAGCAAACGAGTTAGCAAAGAAATATGCAGTTCATGGAATTATTTTCAGAGGACTAACTGCTAACAAAGGATGCAGTGCAGAAAAACCTTTGGTTGATTCCCCTTCCGTTGAAAAGGAAAAATCCGATTTCTTCAAAACCTTTTTTGAGAACAAAGGAAAATATCTTGAATATGTTTCAGGAACAAACGATGCAAAGGCAGAACCCGAAATAATAAAAAACAAATCGGGAACTAAAATTGGTATCATTGTAACAGTAGCAAAAGAGCAATTAAGAAAAACTCTTGTGCATGAAGGAATCATCAAATCTTTAAATTCAGGTTTTTAAATTCAAAATAAATCAACATGAGAAAAAATATTTTGGTTTTACTACTCATTTTACTTTCCAATTTCATTTATGGACAAGCGAAGAAACCAACGCTGATGGTTTTACCAAGTGACAACTGGTGTGAGCAAAGATATTTTATGACAACATTCGATAATCAGGGAACAAAAATGAAAGTACCTGATTACAAAAAAGCATTTCAAGAAGATTTGGAAGTAGGACAAGTCATTGCAAAAATTGGTTCGCTTTTAATTGACAGAGGTTTTCCGCTTAAAGATGCCGAACAAGAAATTAAAAACCTTGAAGCGCAAAGCGCAGAGGATGCAATGACATCAAGCGCAACAAGCGGAGCAGGTTTAGCGGAAAGTCCGTTGGACAAGCTAAAGAAGCGAGCAAAGGCAGACATCATTATACAAATTTGGTGGAGTGTAAATAAAGCCACTGATGGCAAATCAGTTTCATTTACCATTGAGGCATTTGACGCTTACACAAGTAAAAGAATTGCTTCATCAACGGGAACAGGAAAGCCATCGCAAACCGAATTAGTTCCCGTTATGCTGCAAGAAGCAGTGCTTTCAAACATTGACGGTTTTCTTAACCAACTTCAAAAACACTTTGACGATATGTTTGAAAACGGACGTGAGATAATTGTTCGTGTTAAGCGTTGGGAATCTTGGGATAAAAATTTGGAATTTGAAATTCAAGGAAAAGAAATCAGCGATTACATAAATGATTGGATGCAAACTCACACAGTAAAAGGACGATTCACCGCTTCTGATGTAACAGAAAATTTTATCAAATACGAACAAGTACGGATACCATTATACGATTCAAACAACAATGCAATTGATGCACGACAGTTTACTAAAGAACTTCAAAAATGTTTGAAAGGTGCACCATTTAATTTTGAATGTAAACTCATGACAAGAGGTTTAGGAGAAGCAATTGTAGTTATTGGAGAAAAATAAATATCACTTATGAAAAAACACATAACATATATTTTACTTGTAGCCATTAGCTGCATTAAAACTTTCGCTCAAAATACGAAGGAAGCCGCAACCAATTCAGGGCAAATAGTTTTAAACGCTTACGTTCCTGAAAGCGCAAATACTATTCCTACGGAAGCAAAAAACCATTTAGAAAATAAGCTAAATCAAATTGCTTCTCAATACGGCATTGGAGGCAGTTCAATAAATCCTCGATTCATTATTACTGCAAAGGTTGTTACTCTCTCAAAAGATATTATTGCAGGTGCGCCTCAAATGTTTGCGCAAAATTTAGAAATCACTTTCTTTATTGGTGACGGAATTGAAAACAAAAAGATGGCGAACACTATAATAAATGCAAAAGGTGTTGGAACGAATGAAACGAAATCATTTATTGATGCAATAAAAAAAGTCAATGTGAATTCACCACAGCTAAAAGAATTTGTTGAAAATGGCAAAGCAAAGATTATTGATTATTACAACTCTCAATGCGATGCAATAATAAAAGAGGCATTGACTTTAGAGCATCAGAAAAAATATGAGGAAGCCATTTACAAACTTTCAATCGTTCCTGATGCTTGTAAAAGTTGCTATTCAAAATGCTTAGATACACTCGCTCACATCTATCAGAAAAAAATAGACAGGGATTGCGATGAAAAACTATTAAAAGCAAAATCTATATGGACATCTAAACAAAATACTGATGGAGGAAGCGAAGTCGCTGAAATTATTTCCACGATAGACCCAACTTCAAAGTGTCAGGCAGAGTTAGCTTCTTTCATTCAAAGCATAAAGCAGAAGTTAGATGAAAACGAAAAAAAGGATTGGGATTTTAAAATGAAAGTGTACAATGATAAGTTGGAAGAAGATAAACGAAACGCCCAACTTGAACAACAAAGAATCAATGCTTACCAGCAAGTTGCTGTAGAGTATGCGCGAAATCAACCGAAAACTGTTTCTTATAATTACATAGTTTGGTAAACTCATGAAAAAATATTTCATATTGTTTGGCTTATTCTTATGCGTTACTAAATTAAGCGCACAAGATTTTAACTCTGATAAAACAGCACTTTCAAATTTTGTAAGGAGAATGTACGAATCAACAAAGTTTGAAGGCGTAAAAATTGTTGAAGATTACAATTCAAAATATATTGTATCATTAGTAGTGCTTGAAAAAGCAAAATATACAAGTTCATCAACAATGAACAGAGTTGCAAATGTAAAAGCAAGAAGCAACGCAAATATATTTGTCAATGGTTCTAACATCACATCCGATATGATTGTAAGAACAATCGAAGCAAAAGATTCTTCCAAAACATCTTTAACGACAATGGAAGAAACTATAAAGGAAAATGCAAATGGTTTTGTTGAAGGAATGGAACTTTTAAATTCTTTTGATACAGATGATGCAAAGCAATTTGTTTACATTGTTTATCGTGAGTTAAAAAGTAAGTAACTGCAAACACGAAACGACACAGCAATGAACGCCCACGCATTTGCAAGCACATTTTATTTTTTCCATCACACAATGCAACCGCACGAAAAAATAAAAAGAGCTTTCAAGCCAACGCATCCAGATTGTAAAACAATTCAGTGCTAACTTGGGCAGAGACCTCTTCGGCCAAAAATAAGGGCAGCTGATAACAACTAAGGCTTCGTTGCGTCCGGAGGACGGACAATGAAGCCGCAGTTGCACGGAACCCCGCTTTCGCGGCGCTGTGCAGGTGACTATGGGGTTTCAATGTGTTGCGTATGCCGGTTTAGTTCCCGTGCTGATCAGGCTTAGGTGATCATCGGTACCGGATCCAGGGGGTCAGGATGCAAAAAGCATTATCAGTAATCGTTATCGTCGGCAGATCTTGATGGATGGGCAATACAATCCCGGCCCGTCGTGCAGGTGATTTTTTCATTGAGGTTCGGATGAGGTCGTGAGGTTTCGGTAACGCGCCGGTGGGCCCCGGTGGTCGAACCGCAGGATGGTTCTCATCAGGTGCTTTTTACAACAGGGACACACCACCGCCGGGGCTTTGCTGCGCTGGTACCGGGTAAGGGAGATGATCTTTCCCTGCAACTGCAGGATGATCTGCGGGATGCTCACGGCCTTCTTGCGGCTGGAGAGGATGCCGTAGTGCCGGATGCGCACAAAACCTCTGGGCAGGATGTGCTGCGCAAAACGCCGGATGAACTCCATCGGCGATAGCTCCATCACCTTTTTCGTACTGCCATCCCGATAGTCTTTGTACCGGAAGCGCACCCGCTCCGCATCGCAACTGATCAGTCGGCTGTTACTGATGGCGATCTTGTGGGTGTAACGCCCCAGGTAGTCGATCACCGCCCCGGGCCCGGCAAAAGGACGCTTGGCATACACCACCCAGGGTTTGGTGAAGAGCGCGCGGAAGAGCTGCGGGTCTTCTCCAGGAAAGGCCTTGCGCAGCGCGGCCACCATCCGGGCACGCATCACCCGGCTCAGGGCTTTTACCGGGAAGAGGAACCGGCCCTTGGAGCGGGCCCGCTTCCAATAGCCGGCAGGAGAGATGCCTCCGCCGGGCACAATGCAGTGCAGGTGCGGATGCAGGGAGAGGTTCTGGCCCCAGGTGTGCAATATGGCGATCATGCCCGTACGCGCACCCAGGTGAACGCCGTCCCCTGCAAAGGAGTCGATCACGCTCCATGCCGTGGCAAAGAGCGCGTCATAGACCCGCTCCGGTGCGTACAGGCACAGGCGGTTGAGTTCCCCGGGCAGGGTGAACACCACGTGGAAGTACGGCACCGGCAACAGCTCCGCCTTGCGGGCTGCCACCCAGTCTTCCCGCGCCAGCCCCTGGCACTTGGGGCAGTGGCGGTTCCGGCAACTGTTGTAGCTCATGCGCAGGTGGGAACAGCCCGGACACTGGTCCAGGTGACCGCCCAGGGCTGCCGTGCGGCAGTCCCGGATCAGGCGCAGCGTGCGCTTTTGCCAGTGGTTGAGCTGCTTGCTGCGCTCAACCTGTTCCCCTAGTTGCCGTATGACCTGCGCTACTTCGCAGGCCGGCCTCACTGCCCGGGAGTGAAGAGCGTATCCAGCGGACTGAAGGGCGCTTTGCGACCATGCTTTGCCACGTGCAGATACACCATCGTGGTCTCGATGCGCTCATGACCCAGCAGTTCCTTGATGGAGACGATATCCAGCCCGTCTTCCAGCAGGTGCGTGGCATAGGTGTGCCGCAGGGTGTGCACCGAGATGTCCTTTTGGATACCGGCGGTCTTGGCCGCCTGCTGCACGGCCCACTGCACCCCGCGCTGGGAGTAACGGCTGTCGAAGTCGCCGCCTTTCCTTCCCTCGGGCTTGCCGTTGAACAGGAACGTCTGCGGGTTCTCCGCCTCCAGGTAGCTGCGCACCCCGCGACAGAGCAGGTCACCCAGGGGCACATACCGGTCTTTGCGCCCTTTGCCCTTGCGCACATGCAGCAGTCGCCGATCCAGGTCCAGGTCCCGGATGTGGATGCTGCGCACCTCCATACACCTCAGGCCGCAACCATAGAGCAGGCCGATGAGCAGCCGGTGCTTGAGTAAGGCCGGTGCCCTTAAGAGCCGGCGCATCTCTTCCCGGCTCAGGATCACCGGCAGTTTCTTATCCCGCTTGATGCTGGGCAGGGTGAACCGCTTGTAGTCCAGCCCTTCGGCCTTGAAGGCGAATCGAAGGCTGTACACCACGAACTTGAAATAAGACTCCGAAGGCGTGTCGTGCTGATCGAGCATCATCTCCAGGTACTCCTCCACCTGTTCGGTGTCCAGTTCCGTGGGCACGCACTCAAAGTGCAGGGCCATCTGGGCCAGGTAGCGCGTGTAATTGCTCAGCGTACTGGGACTCTTGCCCGCAATACGGATCTTGCGCGAGAGGCGTTTGTAAAAATCCTCGAATCCCTGTACTTTTAAACAGGCTTGTTTTACCAGCGTCCTGTAGGGCTGTTTTTCAGATTTGTTCTTCATGCATAGAATGTTTGTGGTAAAACCTTCTACGAGGATCAATCCGAAAACAGTTCTGCTCAGGTAGTACAGGCTACCCCGCGAAAGCGGGGTTTAGTGCAACAGCACCTACACGCAAGTGGGGGGTCAGTGCTTCTATGAAAGTGAATTGCTAAATCCAAGTTCTATACTTTTTATGAAGTTCAGTGCTAAAAATCCCCACCTGCGTGTAGCTGCGGC
>JAYRWN010000011.1:0-2830 GCA_041917975.1 Saprospiraceae bacterium
GCACCGCAACCTACGAGGTGTTTTTAAAATACAGCCGCCTGTATTTATTACAGCAGGGCAAAGAGGATTTTGCGGCCTGAAAAAGGAGTGTCGTAATGCGGACTACCATGCGATGTCAGGGGACTTTTGAAACAATTTATCAGCACCCTTTCGTGATGGTTATAACAAATGGGGCGAAATACCTGTCATTAAATCGGAAAAGTCCTTTGACTACGAATGAAAGAAGCTGACCAAATTTTATCCACTCAGCCTAAGATTTATCCACCTGATAAGGAAACTTTTTGGATACGTTGCGCATCAACTGCCGGATCAGAGTTTCGGTACTGGTGCCCACGCTGCCGCTGGCAGTCCAGTCGTATTTCCATAACAGTTTACCTTCTTTGCCGTCATGAATAGTGAGGGTAGTAAACACCTGATTGGTATTACCCCAGATTCCGAATAATACGCCAATGGCAATGGCTGCTCCATCTTTCATCGGTTTTTCCATCACCAGTTTGCCGGTGATCACCGCATCCACCCCCAACGTCTGGGCTATTTCATCTTTGGATTTAGTGGTTAAACTGGCCGCATCCGGAAGGTTGGCTTTTTTCAAGAGCGCATTAGTTTTATCAATATCCTGAAACTCGACCGTATAGTTTCCGCGCGACAACTGCCGGAGAAAAAAACTATATACCTGATTTTGGGCATTCAGCGCAGTTTGTTCCTCGTCGGCCTTGATCATCTCCTGAGTGACGTTTTTGGGCAGGTTTTTAGCATTAATATTCACTTCAAAAGGCAGGATAGCAACGGTTTTATGACTTCTGGTAGCGCGCTCAAAATTGGGTGCCTGATAGATTTTTGCGCAAGCCGTAGCCAGCATTATTCCTACTAGTAAAACAATTGTGTATCTCATTATTAAATTTTTAATAATTTTAAAATTCCCGGCTCAATCTATAACACATTAACCATGTAACAAATAATTTAAAGATGTTTATGCCTAAAACTTTTTTGGCTAGGTGAAAACTTCTAACCGTCGCGGCCAATTAAATTTAGCCAACCAAAATATTTGCCAATACTGGTCAACATGGTATTTAAAAGGTACCCATGTATGGTCATGACTTCTCCCAAAAATAACCCATAAACAATTTGTTTATTTGTTTTTTAATAGTAGTTACATCTAAAGGATCTTTATCATGGGCTATATTTTTTCGATAAAAGCACAGAGTGTTATCTTGACTGTCAGCGATTAGTGCGTAAATTGTGGAGTTTGCTTTTATGGGAACTGGATAAAACATACCAAGGGTCAAAATCCCAATACCCAAGCTTTTGGCGACTTGTTTACCATAATTACCTTTAACTCGGCTGAATCCTTGGACTACAGTAATCAATCCAAACCGGTGACCGCTTTTCTCCAGCAAAGAGTCTATAGTAGAGGGCAACTTTAAATCCACCAGATTGCGTCTTCTTTCTAAATGTTGACATAAATACACTATTTCAGCTTCCAGCTTTTTTAGGGTTAAGGTATCTTTTTCTTTAATCTGACCGGAGATGGGAATTTTATCAAAGGTTGCAATTACTTCTTGAACAATTTGTCTTGATTGATGTGATAAACTATCATTAAAGTCTCCTCTACTCCCCTTTTCAATTAATGCTATATAACACAAAGTTTCAAAATTTTGAATATTTCTTAACGCAGTTGGTTTCACATCAGATGTAAGCATCTTGCTGGTGGTACATGATCCGAAGAACCCAGGGCAAACCAAAATAATCAATAGTAATTTAGTATTCATGATGATTCAAGTGTTTATTTAACAAAATAACATATATTTATATATATTATTTTATGATTGTCTGTAAAGATACCAAAAATGCATAGCCCTATGTTGTATTCAATTGTCTCTGCTGTAACCTTATCTCTTTGATTGTCCGGCAGTCTCACTTCGATTTTGCCTTTCGTCCTTTTGTCCCCACCAGGCGGGATCTCCACTGCGCTCCGACTTGCACAAAAGGACCAACCTGCCTGCGTTATACTTGACAGGCAGGCCTGCCTGCGCCGAAGTCTTGCTCGGTAGGCAGGCCTGCCTGCGCTGAAAATATGCTCGGTAGGCAGGTCTGCCTGCGCCGATCCGTACTCGGCAGCAAGGAAAGTCAAGACTTTATCCATTTCTTCACGCTAAAAAGCATCCAAAAATCCTAAACAAAATAAACTCGCCAAATCATTTCACTTGGATTAAGAACATTTTTATACAAAAAATAGATTCTTTTCAAGCTACGCTAATGGCTCAAACAGTATTTCGTTTTTTACGGCTTTTTGATCGCTTTTTAGCTAAAATGGATAAGGACATCATTGCTTCAAAAAAATACTTGGATAACTTGGTAATTAATTTATTAAACGTAAGGAATAGTGTTATCTAATCACTCAGAAAATTAGGTATAATCGTGGAAATCATATTTTATTTACTAATCATTTACCTATAAATTTATTGATGAATCAGTCCTGTTTAATTAAATGAACGGCATAAAACATTTCTCGCGCGATCTGGCGGCACCGCTCATCATACACCTTACTTTCATCCGGCCATCCATCGGCGTCTTTGGGGTCTGTATAAGGTAAAGCCAGGCGGGCTTCGGCGCCGGGCACCCAAGGACAGTTTTGATCCGCCTCAGAGCAGGTCATGATGGCCATAAACCGGTGGCGCGGGTTCACCCGGTGACTGAATTTTTTGGAAAAACATACCAGTGGATCAGCCTCATCGGACATCATCACCTGATAACGGGGGTTTTTACCTCCCGGCCGATTGATCTGAAAGCCCGCCCGTTCCAATGCGGCAATCGCCCGGGGATTAAAGGC
>JAYRWN010000012.1:0-2750 GCA_041917975.1 Saprospiraceae bacterium
CAGGCTTGCCCGGCTTAATACCTTATCAATAAAATGTTGTCCCAAAATGGCAAAATATTAGTGTCATGTCGACCGTAGCGGAGACATCTAACTTCCGTTCAATAGATTTCTCATTCGTCATAAATAGTTTATTTATTTTAATTGAGTATATGATGAAGGATACGATTCTAATAAATTTATCGGTCGACTCCGTCGAAATGACATTATTTATTTTTTGTAACCTCTTGGTTCAGGCTTGTTCGGCTTAGGATTATAAATGGCAAACATTACCAAAATTTTGGTGCATATAAATTGTCATTGGCACTCTAAGCTCGAAGAATCACCAATGGGTATTGAATTTTTTCGATTAATAAAGTGGGGTGAAATCTATTGATAAATAAATTAATTGTAATAATTTATTTTTAAAGAAACTAATTAATTGGTGATAATATTATTACTAAAATAATATTAACACACTATTAATAGATTCCTCCGCTACGGTCGGAATGACACTAAATAGGGGAATATTTCACTCTATAATATAATAGTTCCGGCATGTTCGTTTTAGGATCATGCTGAAATTATTTTTTTTCCTGAATCCCTGACAATAATTCTTTGGCTTTTTTAGCTTGTTCGCTCTCCGGATTAATGTCGATAACTTTTTGTAAATATTTTGCAGCTTCTTTTGCCGTTCCGGATGCTATATTTATTTCCGCTAAATTTAACCAGGTTGTCAACGAGTGGGGAAATAATTCACCACACATATTTAGCACCATACCTGCCGGCATAAAATTTTTTTGTTCTGCTAAACGTATTGCTGCCGAATTAAAAGCATTTTCAAAATCAAAAAATTTATACCGGGCGTCATTGACCATCCGCTGTGCTTCGGATTTTACTTCGTCCACTTTGCCCTGATTAAATAATTTCTCCAAATGGCCCATCGGGTCACGAATAAAATTTCTCCCGTCAAAGTTCAGAGCAGTAGTCAGCACAGGATCTTCGTTATTAAAATAGTCAGCACTGCTGAGCTCTGCCGCTACATGTGGTGCTTTCCAGGGCCCGTCTTCCCACACTGGCTTGTCCTGCCACCAGGCAAACGATAAATACACCGGCAATTTACTATGCGGTAAGTCTACGCGGCGGTTATCGCCATAAAAATTAATATTTTCGCTGGTAGGTTCGCCAATAAATATGGCTTCAGTGTATTTGTCCAGTTCATTAACCAGATTTTGGCAAGCGGAAAAGGTGCGCCGTCCGATGATGACGATAAATTTTCCCGGCGTATTTATATTTGAGCGGATGATGGTCTTTACGATGTCGCGGTTTTTATAATTATTTCCTCCGCCATTCAGGCGCACATCCAGTATTAATTTCTCCACAGCATTAGTTTCCATAAATTTTTCCACGCGTGCATAAAATTGAGCGATGGATTCTTCTTTGTCATCCTGAATTTGACTATGGCGGATGTACAGTGTATTGTTATCGGCCAGGTATTCAAAATAATATATCTTATCCAGGTTTTTTAAATAATTCGGCGTTCGGTCGGTGGCCCGACCGGATACCCAATCTTCAGTAAGTTTGGTGAAACCGTAAGACCGCGGAATAGTTAACGCGGGCTGTGCCGCAAACGAATGATAGAAGATCTTTCCGCCTTTTTCTAAAGTAAGGGTGAGGTTATTTTTTAATTGCGGAATAATTTTTTGAGCATGCAAGGCTTCCGGAATGCCTAAAAAATCCAGAATATAGGCTTTATAATATTGTTCATTTTCCTCATTTAACAGGGGCCGGACCGCCTGTAACACCTCCTGCACCTCTCGCCCTTCTACTTTGAGCACTTTTGCACCCACTGCTGCGGCGTGGTCCTTGTGGGTTCCTTCGATAAAAATACCGTCACTAAACCAATAGAAATTGACTGGTATGCGGGCATGTTTAAACAGACCGCCATTCCAATCCACATCCGTATGTCCATAACCAAATAAAGCCACCAACCTGGTCAACCCAGCAATAACTTCATGATCCTGCAGGGTGGGTACTTGTGTTTTTAATTTGAGGACCTCGGCATCAAAACGCGCAGTAGTAATTTTTTTAAACAAAAAAGAATAATCGCGGTGGACGGTTTGGTGCAAAAAATCAATATCCTCAAGCCATTGTTTGGCGGTCATAGTCTGGGCAATCCCGGAGCCCATGGTGAGGTAACAGCATAAGATTAAACACGTTTGTTTCATTAGTCAGGTTTAAGTTTAAGAAAATCAGGTTTATTCGTTGAACATAAATTTAAAAAAAATGCCTGGATGAGTCAGATATTATAGATGACCTTTGGTTGTTTACCGACTGTTGCATAAAAAAGGTGATTCTCTAAGTTGCAACGTTCGCTCCGGTGTCATTTTTTAAAGTACTTTTAAACACTTAAAAATTTATTTATGGCTAAGCACCAACTCGCTCGGCGGCAATTCATCAAAACCTCATCTCTGGGCCTGATGGCCGGAGCTTTCGGCATTGAACTTGAACGTCACCGGCGACGGTCTGCTCTGGACCGCATCCGGGTGGGCGTCATCGGCACCGGATCCCGCGGTCGCGGACTGATGGAATTAATTATCCCCCAACCGGAGGTAGAAATTGTGGCCACCTGTGACATTATCCCCGCCAACCTGGAAGCCGGTTTGCAGCTGTTGGATGCTCAGGCCCGTGGTTATATAGATTACCGGGATCTTTTGGCTCGCCCGGATATTGATGCGGTGATCATCGCCACGCCGTTGTTTCAGCATTTTACG
>JAYRWN010000013.1:0-9022 GCA_041917975.1 Saprospiraceae bacterium
AAAGGACTATCGGAGGTTAGTCCCCCTGGACTAGGATAGACTACTGCTTCCCAGCCGGCAATACCCACAGCACCTAAAAAGGTGAGAAAACATAAAATAATAAGTGTTAATAACGCTGATCCAAAACCAATTAGCACATTTTTTTGAGGATGAATGGTTTCCTCGGCTACATTAGCAACACCTTCAATAGCAAGAAAGAACCAAATGGCGAAGGGAATGGAGGCAAATACTCCGGCCCAACCAAATGGCCAGGCGTTTTCAGTGAAATTTTGCCACTGAAAGGCAGGAATGGTGACTCCGGCAAAGATGAGCAATTCCAATACAGCGATAAAAGTAATAATCAGCTCAAAGGTCGCTGCCAGTTTAACGCCCAAGACATTAAGAGAAGTGAATAGCAAATAGGCACCAAAAGCAATGACCATAATGGGTATTTGGGGCATGAACAAATGAAGGTAGGAACCAATGGCAATAGCTATAGCTGGCGGGGCAAATATAAATTCTATATTTTGAGCCAATCCGCCGATAAAACCCCAGTCCCGGCCCAAAGCACGCATGGCATAATCAAATACACCTCCGGCTTTGGGTATAGCACAGGCCAGCTCAGCATAACTGAAGGTAAATGTAACGTACATGAGCATGATAAAAAGGGTGGCGATCCCCAGACCCAGTGTTCCACCTTTTTCCAAACCCAAATTCCAGCCAAAATACATGCCGGAGATGACATAGCCGACACCCAGACCCCATAACATGAATGGGCCGAGCGTCCGCTGTAAATGAGGAGTGGATGAGAGTTGGGTTGGTGACATAAATAACTTTATGGTAAAATAAGTTTAATTCACAGATATGTAACATTAAAACTTATGTTTATGTGCTTATTAGTGAAAATTGACCTCCGCTTATTCCCAACTTTTAAAGCGGTTAGGCGTTACATGTTTCTTACAGAATTTTAGGTCATGGAAGATCAGCAATTCATACATGAGCCGGAATCCAATAAGCCCGAATTGGCCGGTAAAATTTTACCCTCTCATCTTTCTATATTACCATTATATCGCCGTCCCATCTTCCCTGGTATTGTGGTTCCTTTACACTTTGAGCGCAAAGAACACATAGCAACGGTGGAGAAAGCCATTGAGAAAGAACAAGGGTACATCGGGTTAGTGCTGGTGAAAGAAGAAACTGCGGACGGACAAGACCCTTTATTTTTCGAGGTTGGCACCGTTTTTCAGATATTCCGGCAGTCAACTTCTCCGGAGGGGGTTCTACAGGTGTTGGGTCAAGCTCATAAACGTCTGATCAAAAAGAAATTAACATTTGTAGTTCCGGATTTGCGTTGGGAAGTAGACTATGTCCAGGAACCCACGACAAAACCCGACACTGAACTGAAGGCTTATATGCTGACCCTAAGCAATCAGGTTAAAGAACTCCTAAAACTAAATCCTTTATTTAAGGAACAAGTTAACCAATTGGTTGCTCAATTAAATTATGATACGCCTGGTTTGACGCTGGATTTGATCAGTAACCTGGTAACCTCGGACAAATTAGACCTGCAAAATTTGTTGGAACAATTCGACTTAAAAGAGCGGGCTAAAATGCTGTTGCATTTGCTGAAAGAAGAGTATGAAGTAGCGCTTATTCAGCAAAAAATCAACGATCAGATCAATGAAAAGATCCAGAAACAACAGCGGGAGTTTTTTTTGAAAGAACAGTTGCAAGCCATTAAAAAGGAACTCGGTCTGGAACGCGATGAAAAACAATCAGAGCTGGAGCAATTGCGTGAAAAATTAAAGGGAAAACGACTGAGTGGGGATGCGCAGAAAGTGGTGGATGAGGAGATGAAAAAACTGAGTCTGCTCAATCCGGAGTCTCCGGAATTCAATGTGACGCGCAATTACTTACAGCTTATTGCGGATTTACCCTGGGGCGTATTTAGTAAGGATAGTTTGGACCTTAAAAAAGCGCAACGAATTCTTGACCGCGATCACTTTGGTCTGAGCGACGTGAAGGAGCGTATATTGGAATTTTTGGGCTCGATCATCAAACGAGGGACGGTGGGTGGTTCGATCATTTGTCTGGTTGGTCCACCAGGTGTGGGAAAGACTTCGATAGGCAAGTCGATAGGCAAGGCATTAGGGAGGCATTTTTTCCGGTTTTCAGTGGGTGGAATGCGTGATGAAGCCGAGATAAAGGGTCATCGGAGGACATATATCGGAGCTATGCCTGGAAAGTTGATTCAGGCATTAAAACGAGTAGGTGCGGCGAATCCTGTAATTATGTTGGACGAAATCGACAAAATAGGGAGCAGTTTTCAAGGGGACCCGGCGAGCGCATTACTCGAAGTGCTTGACCCGGAACAAAATACGGACTTTTTAGATCATTACCTGGATATCCCGTTCAATTTATCGAATGTGTTATTTGTCACCACCGCCAACCAACTGGATACTATTCCCGGACCTTTATTAGACCGTATGGAGGTTATTCAATTGTCCGGTTACATCCTGGAAGAAAAAATACAGATTGCTAAGAAATATCTTATCCCCAAACAACTGGAAAATCATGGTTATAAAAAAGAGGATGTCAAATTTACTGATGCGGCTTTGCGACTGATTATCAATGATTACGCCCGGGAAGCAGGCGTAAGAAATCTGGAAAAACATTTGAGGCGTATCATTCGCAAGACTACCTTAAAAACGGGTACCGATGTTGATAATTTGGTTATTCATTCTACAGATATCGAAAGCTATTTAGGCAAACCGATATTCCATACGGAAAAATTATACCAAAAGTCCATCCCCGGGGTAGTGCTTGGACTGGCTTATACCTCCATGGGCGGGGCAACTCTTTATGTGGA
This sequence comes from Saprospiraceae bacterium, assembly GCA_041917975.1. Taxonomy (GTDB): domain Bacteria; phylum Bacteroidota; class Bacteroidia; order Chitinophagales; family Saprospiraceae; genus JAYRWN01. The sequence goes on from JAYRWN010000013.1 coordinate 2,849, forward strand.
AGCAACCGGGATTTACACCAAACATCCTGGTTTTAAACAGACCGGACAATTAGGAAAAGTAATGCAGGAGTCTTCAGAAATAGCCTACAGTTACATCCGAGGAATGCTCAGTAAATCCAAACCGCCGCACATGTATCTGGAAGAACATTTGGTTCATCTTCATGTTCCGGCAGGGGCCACGCCCAAAGATGGTCCGTCAGCAGGCATCACTATGGCCCTGGCCTTGTATTCCCTGGCCATCAATAAACCGGTTAAATCCGGCTTTGCCATGACCGGTGAATTGTCTTTAACCGGTAAAATATTACCCATTGGTGGTGTGAAAGAAAAAACCATTGCGGCTAAACGGGTAGGGATTAAAGAGCTGATTTTTCCAGCAGAAAATGCCTCGGACTATGAAGCATTACCGGCATACATCACCAAAGGGCTCAAAGCTCACTTTGTAGATTATTTTGACCAGATTATTCCGCTGGTATTCAAAAATAATAACTCCAATTAGGATTTAGCTTGTTGCTGGTCAAAGGTCATGATCTGAGGCAACAGACTGGTGTAGAGTTTCCAGAAAGAGGCCACAGCTTGCCGGGAAAGATCTGACGCCGAATTGGTCAGGACACAGATGGCCACGCCTTTATCGCGGTTTATAGAAATTTCGTTGCGAAACCCATTGACAAAACCGCCATGAAGTACATATACATCTTCTTCTGTTTGCAAAACACGCCAACCCAGTCCGTAAGCCATACTCTTGGCGCCGGCATATTCATAGCGGATACTGCGCTCGAGCGGGGTATGAATTTGCGGTGTAAATGTTCTTTCAAGCGTCTGGAAATCAGCAACATCTGGGCGATGACCCAACAGGCAGGTCATCCAATTAGCCATATCCGAAATACTGGCATTAACACCTCCGGCGGGTGCGGCATTATAATATTTTTTGGTAATCGGTCTTTCCAGAACGCCCCGCCGCCCGATAACATGAGGTTTAGCGATATTGGGATTGGAAGTCATATTAAAATAAGAGGCTGAAGCGAATTGCATATTTAGGGGCTTAAAAATTCGTTCCTGCAATAAAGCTTCAAATGTCTTCCCTGTAGCTTTTTGCATGGCTTCACCGGCCAGGCTGAAGGCTGCGTTTTGGTACGAATAAATTTCTCCGGGTTTGGCTACCGGTCTTACCTTTTTCATGAGCGGGATAAGCTGATTCATGGTCAGTCCCTGCTCAATCATATTGGTATACGTGTGGTATGGGAAACCTGCGGTGTGTGAAAGGACGTTGCGCACCTTAACTTGTTCGGTGTATTGCGGATAATACATATTGAATTCCGGGATGTACTGATGAACGGGAGCATCCAGATCTAATAAACTGTCTTTGGCCAGGATACTGCTGAGTACACCGGTAAAACCCTTAGAAAGGGAGCCTAATCTAAAAACGGTGTAGGCATCTACATATTTATCCGTTCCGGCTTGTTTTTTACCATAACCTTTCATCCATAAAATCTGGTCATCTTTAACGATAGCGACCGCCGCACCAGGCACGTGATAATGGGCCATGAGAGATCTGAAGTTCTGATCGAATGTGCTGGCTATATCAAGTAAATAAGGATTCAGGGGTGGAGCAGGCTTACCAGCAGGGATAGGCGTATAATCTATTTTTCCAAACGGAGAATTATAAATGATTAATGGTAACAGGGTAAACAAACCGATCAGGCCCACAATAACTTTCTTCACTTCTTTTGGTTTATTTGAGTTGAGTCAAATAAAATAACTTTTTTGTTTACACAGAAATAATGCCGTATTTTTAACATTTACAATTACCGTCATAAAAAATACGGTATTAATTAAATACAGCATATTTCACATCAATACTGTCAAACGATTAATCATGTGGCTTATTTTCCTCGGTGGGCTAAATTTTTTTTTACCTCATGCCTTATATGTCGGGGTCATTGAACTTAAACATGAACCAGGCCATCATCTGGCGCACCTAACAGTGAAGACTTTTACCAACGACTTAGAGGATTGTTTATATCATGCTTTTGGTACTCGCTACAAGTTAACAGGGGATCTAGATTCGGCTAAGGGATTATGGTCTAAAATTGAAAATTATATTTCAGAGCACACCGTTTTGAACATCAATCGCTTACCTACTGATCTAACCCTGGTCAAAGTAGAAGTAATGCAGGATAGTTATTGGATGAATTTTAAGGTGGAATGCCCACTTCAATGGAACTTCCTGGAGTTAAAGGCCGCATTCTTAATGGAGTTATTTCCTGACCAGGTTAACGTGGTCCACATCAAAGAAGGCCCACAAAAACAATTTTTCCGTTTGAATAAACATCAATCTACTATTACTGTCCCTGTTTCTCATTAAATAAGTCAAGGAGGGATTGGGTCGTGACGCTTACCCCTGTGCGCAACGAAGCCTTGACATCCGGATAATAATACGGTGAATGCAGTCCAGGGAGGTCCCCTTTAGCCATTCTTTCGGCAGGGACAGTGCCCAACCAATATAATACAGTAGGTATTTTAACTTTGTATTGGCCATAAAGGGCAAAATCTTCTGATACCATTTGGGGTTCAGCTTCGGTAACCTGGTCGGCACCAATAACTGTCGCTGCTGATCGAGTGAGTTTATCGACTAAAAGTCCATCATTCCAATTAGCTAGACCTTTAGTATCTGGAATGTGCACTTCCGGCATTCGGTCTTCCGGCATACCAGCAGCTATAGCTACTCCGCGTGCTATTTCTTTGATGCGCTGGTGGATTTTAGCCCGTACGTCATCAGAAAAAGTCCGTACCGTAAGTTTAAGGGTTACTTCATCCGGGATGATGTTGTGTTTGGTGCCTCCTTTAATTGCGCCAACGGTAATCACGGCCGGATCAGTTGGCTTCAGGGAACGACTGACAATAGTTTGAAGCTCCATGACCATCATGCTGGCAATGACTATAGGATCAACGGACATATGCGGTGCAGCGCCGTGTGCACCGACGCCAAACACTTTGATATCTATACTTTCCGAGGATGCCATAGTAAAACCCTTTCCATAGCCCATTTTTCCCGCCGGGATGGTGGGACTGCAATGTAGGGCTATGCCATACTTTGGTTCTCCAAATTTTTCGTACAATCCGGCATCCAGCATCAGTTTTGCACCTGCACCTATTTCTTCCGCCGGCTGGCCGATGAGCATCAGTGTACCTTTCCATTGGTTCTTAAGTTTTACCATCTGGCGGGCCGTACCTATCCAGGCGGTCATATGCATATCATGCCCGCACGAATGCATGGCGCCGGTTTTATCTCCGTTATAGGTGATTGTTTTTTGTGAGGCATAAGGTAGACCCGTCTTTTCGTACATGGGTAGTGCATCCATATCGGTGCGATAAAGAATGGTCGGGCCATTACCGTTCTTGAGTATTCCGACTATACCATACCCTCCGAAGTTTTCGGTAACTTCTATCCCTAATTGACGCAATTCACTCGTCAGACGGGCGGCAGTTTCTTTCTCCTCCAGGGAGATTTCAGGATGTTCATGTCTTTCTTTGTAAAACGCCTCCAGATAGGAAAGATCATTATCGACAGATTCTGTTAAAGGTGTTGGAGGAAAATGTAAATATGGTGTAAAAGATAACATTAACCAGATGGAGGCCGCTGTCAAGACATTCATGCGTTTAATTTTTTAAATTAATAAGTAAGCAATATGCAATTTTATATCGGAAATAACAAGCTAGTTCACAGGTGGTTTGTACCACGAACCATCCAATAGTCGCGCATCTTGTTACATGGCAGCCACACCCTTTGATCAGGTAGTCAATGGTATTATCCGACTGTCCAAATCAGGAATTAGCGAATAATGAGGATAAGAGGATATTCCTCTCATGCAGGCGTTTGTTTTTTGTTTTCATTAAATAAGAAAATAAATATCAACAGGATGACCAAAGCGATCATAGCCGGAACCAACCACATGCCCCGCCAGTTTATTACTTGTTCTACAGTATATTGCTGAGCTATCCAACCACTAAACCAGGACCCAAAAGTAAGCCCGATGCCATAAGTGGCGAAAGTGATCAATCCCTGGGCTGCACTCCGGATACCACTATGGGCTTTTTGATCCGTATAAATCTGACCGGTGGCAAAGAAAAAGTCATAGCATATCCCATGGAGGAAGATACCCAGGTACAACATCCAGGCGCCACCATCCAACCCAAACTTGAACAACAAATACCGCAGGACCCAGGCGGCCATACCAATGAGCAAAATATTTTTAACCCCCCAACGGGCTAAAAAGAAGGGTAAGGCGATCATAAAAAACACCTCCGATCCTTGGCCGAGCACAGCCATGATGGTTTCAACATTGCTCATGTTGCCGCCTGTGGGGCTGGATAAGAAAACATTGGCAAATCCATAATAAAAAGACAAGGGAACACAAATCAAGACTGACCCAATAAAAAAGATAGCGTAGGAACGATCTTTAAATAGATCCAGAGCGTCCAGGCCAATGGATTTTGCAAAACTGGTATGGGAAGCTGGTTTAGGCGGAGTATCAGGCAAGGTAAAACTATAAACACCAAAAATTAAGGAAAAAATAGCCGGAACAATAAAAATTATGTTGGTGTTTCCCCAGCCCATTTGACCTACGATGATGTTGGCTACGATCCAGGCAATGGTGCCTAACACACGTAAGAGGGGGAAATCTTTCGATGGATTGGAACTTTGATGGAAAGTGATTGAATTCGTAAGGGCAATGGTAGGCATATATAATATTGAGTAAAAAAGCATCATAATAATGAAGGTACCTACGTTTTGTACAGTACTTAAATAATAAAGAATACAGGCCCCCAGGATGTGAAGGACACCATTTACTTTTTGAGCGGAGAAGAACCGGTCAGCGATCATCCCGATGAAAAATGGAGAGATGATCGCCCCAAACCAGGCGTTACCGTATGTCGTTCCAATTTGACCTCCAGTAGCCCCTAACGTTTCTGATAAATATCTGCCCATGGCTACAAACCATGTGCCCCAGATAAAATACTCCAAAAACATCATGACGGCTAACCTTGTATACGTATTCCGATTCATTAGTGATAATAATTTGGTCGTTAAATGGCCTGAAAGATAGTAATTTGGTCGCGCAAGACAACTTTTACGACTTTTTTATCTCTATTTATTTATGGGGAGTGGTGGATTTTTTTACTCAAGTTTGTCTCATGCCCTTGAGGGATCGAGGTTTATAGTGATAACTGTGCTGCCCGTAGGTTACCACGTATTGATTTTCTAGTTTTTTCACATAGTCAGCTGACCCCAGTCTAAACAAAACAGGTACTTTGGTATTGGCCTGAGAATTGTTTTCCCAGCGACAAATTGCTCCAAAATGATAGGGTTTTACCATGGGCATTTTGAGCATATCTAAAGTTTGGGACGTTTCAGAATTGGGAAGACAAACGGATTTGAAAGAGAAGTTTGTTTTCGTCTGACCAGATAACACTGCATTTATCCATAGAGTGAGGAAAAAGAACAGGACAATACGCATCTATAAAAATTTCACTAAGGTAATAAATAATTAAGAAGAGGGACGAGAGGATTGATCCCTTTTAAAATCAGCATGTCTCCCGGCGAAAAGATGATATTGCCGCAAGGAGCAGGGGATGGCGCCGTTGAATAGATTAACCTTTTTGGAAGGTTTTAGTCCAATGCGACTGATGGCCTCCAAATGCCCACTCAATAGCCATATGTCACAGCCGGTATATTCTTTTTTCAAATGGTTGCCCATATCTTCATAGAATTGTTCCACTCTTTCTTCAGAAATCCGTTGGTCATATGGCGGATTAATACAGACTAGTGGAGCCTCAAGACCTGGGCCACAAGAGAAAAAATCTGCTGACTCCCAGCGCACAGCTTTAGCTACCCCAGCCAGGTAGCTGTTTTGCCTGGCCAGATCTAGAATGTGGCGATCCTTATCCCGTCCCATGATGGGCATGGCAGTATGAGTAAGTACCTTACCCACTGCTTCAGATTTAATCCGTTCAAAAAGCGAAGAATTATGATCCGGCCAATACATGAAAGCGAAATCAGAACGCAAGGATTGCGGAGGAATTCTTAGAGCCAGGCGAGCTGCCTCCAGGCAAAATGTTCCCGACCCGCACATAGGGTCCAGAAAAGGCCGTTTCCCATCGTATCCGGCAATTTTA
>JAYRWN010000014.1:0-25348 GCA_041917975.1 Saprospiraceae bacterium
ATCCGTGAGACCATAAAGATTGGCGCTTTGTGCGGTTGGGACAGCGATAATCCCACGGCGACCTGGGGCGGCTTATTGGGCTTTATGTTAGGCAGAACTGGAGTAGAAAAAGCTTTTGGTCGTCAGTTTGCCGACCAGTTTAATATCCACCGGACCCGACAAAACTTCCCTTGCGAGGGTGTGGACCATTTTCAACGCATGGCGGAGGAAGGAGTTTTTATTGTAGACCGGGTCATTCAGGAGCATCTTGGCGGAGGAATTGATTTAGACAACAATGTCTGGCATATTCCTGCTAAGCAATGAGATACAAAAAGTTATTCAAAATTTCCATCCCAATCCACATCCTTTTTGTGGAAAACATCCAGGAGTAAATCCAAGGCAACACAAGCCTCTAAACGGGTGATTAACAAATCCTGGGACCAGACATTATTAAAATGTTGTGACCAGAAGGTTTGTGGGTCCCAAATTAGATTTTTATCGATGCCAGCCAGGAGCTGCACCAGAGTCTCGCCCGTTAAAAATTCACTTTTTCCAACGCTGGTGGGAATGGCGAATCCAAATTCCTTCAGGCCTTGAAGAAAGATACTTTCAAGTAACAATGAGTCTGGATAAAACCAAGTTTGGTTGGCCCATTTGAATGGCAACGGATGTCCTTTAAGTATGCCGGTAGCTCCAACTCTCTGAATTGAGCCGAAATGCCTGTGATACCGATTCACATCTAAATAGGGCATAATATAAACACCGGCCTGGATGAGGCTGTCCTGCCACTCCCGAATGGGAAATTGGCCCGGAGTAATTTGTTTCTTACAACACAATGCTGCCAACATCCCAGCAGCCTGGCCCACTTGAAGAATAACCGGTTGCAAACGCGTCGAGCCATTGATGATGTTGCTTACAGAGATAGCTTTGTCGGCGATTATGAGTTGTGGCACTTTTTGGGGAATTAAACAGCCGGCCGGAAGATTAAACGAGGGCACCGGATAAAATTCCAGGTCTGGCGCCATGGAATTCTGTTTATGGTGGTGATCCACTGGATAATCACCACTGCCCACTCCAGTACGGTATAAAGAATAATCAAAGGGTTTTTGAATGTGATTTAAATTGAAACGCACCAGACCATGAATGCGTCGACCTTCACGATGGTAGGGCCCATATGGAAGGCGGTCTGGGGTATCAAATTCATCATCCGCTAATCCCAGGTGTTTCCAGCCCAACTCCCGCTGAATAAAATAAATGAATCCCAGGGTTCGATTTTTAGCCAGGGCATATACACTGTCTCTACCGGCGGGCTTCAAATCCACCATATTACTATAAAAATCGTTGCCATGCAAAGGCCAGTTGATCATGTATTTATTTCCCGGCAATTTGGCATAGGACAACATGGTTTCGCAGGCATGGCGGGCGCTGTCACAAAACATTTTACAACTACACAAATACAACTCCCTTTGATAACCGGGAGGTGGTGAGGGCAATAAGTGGTCTGCACGGGTAGAGTCATATCCTTTAAGAATGGCCACATAAGTAAAATCCTGAATGATGTCATTAGCCTGTACCGGAGCGATATCTTCACCAGTCTGCCCGCGAGCCTCCATACCCAAATCGTAAGTCACTCCGGCGGATTTGGCCACATCACCCAAGTCCGTGCCATCGATAAGAATCCGGGAGGTTGCGGTTTTGGAGCCCTCTGGTGTAATTAACTGGACAGTCCACCCGCCATTCTTAAACTCTACAATTCCCCAGGTGTGATTGGTTAGAACGGTAAGTTGAGGTATCCGGTCAGCCATATTAGCCCAGATACGGGCTCCCACCGCCGGTTCAAATTGGGTATTAGACACCCATCCGGTGGCTAAAGCCTGAGGGTCTCCATAGTGGCGGTATAATGAGTCGCGAAATTCCCCCCATAATCCGGACGGCAATTGATGGTTACCATCTATGGCGCTGACCCCGGCTGAAGTAAGCATTCCCCCTAACCATGGAGTTGGTTCGACCAATAAGGTATTAACGCCCTGCCGGCTTGCCTGGATAGCAGCTGCAGTACCCCCGGTACCACCGCCTAAAATGATTACATCAAAGTGCTGTAGATCAGCTGGTGTACAAGACCCGAACCACCAGACCAACAGGCCATAAAAACATCCGATTTGCATGAAAACTTTCTGCATACTCACTCCATTTTCTTTAACTTCACCGCTTGAAAGATAAGGAATGTCAAGATTGCTCTTTTAATCGCTTAAGAAAACTTTTAAAATAACCATTATAACGTTTATTAAATAAAATAATGCTTGTAAGGTATGTCTGATATGTCCAACCGTTTTGAAAGGCTCCCAGTGCGCATCTTTGAAAGTTCAAAGGCCGCCTCGAAAGCCATTGCTGCTGAAATCGCTGCTTTAATAAAAATTAAAGCAGCCGAAAATAAAATGTGTGTATTAGGATTAGCCACCGGATCATCTCCAAAAGGAGTATATGAAGAATTGGTGAGGTTGCATCGCGAGGGTGAACTCAGTTTCAAAAATGTGATTTCCTTTAATCTGGATGAATATTTCCCCATTGAAAGGGATGCCCGTCAGAGTTATTATAAATTCATGCATGATCATTTGTTTGATTCTGTGGACATTTTACCTGAGAATGTCCATATCCCGGATGGGACTATTGACCGTGATCGAGTCCATGATTATTGCCGGGACTATGAGGAAAAAATTAATGCCTGTGGAGGTATTGATTTGCAACTATTAGGGATAGGCCGTACCGGTCATATTGGGTTCAATGAGCCAGGTGCCTCCATAGATAGCCACACCAGACTGATTACCTTAGACCACATGACCATCATTGATGCGGCCAGTGATTTTTTCAGTGAAGACAACGTGCCGCGAAAAGCCATCACGATGGGTGTGGGTACCATCATGCAAGCCAAACGAATTGTATTAATGGCGTGGGGTGAAGGTAAAGCTAAAATCATTAAGAAAGCCATTGAAGGTCCGGTGACAGACAGTATTCCGGCCACATTCCTCCAGCATCACTTGCAAGCGGAATTCATCCTGGACGAAGCTTCCTCCAGTGAATTAACCCGGGTCAAGACTCCTTGGTTGGTCGGGGAGATAACCTGGAACGATTTGCTCATACGCAAAGCGGTCATTTGGCTGGCATTAAAACTGGAAAAACCGATCTTAAAGTTAACCAACCGTGATTATGCTGACAATGGCATGAGTGACCTGGTCACCAAATTTGAGTCCGCTTATAAAGTTAACATTAAAGTATTTGGTCATTTGCAACACACCATCACTGGCTGGCCGGGAGGTAAGCCCAACGCAGACGACACCAACCGACCGGAGCGAGCAAATCCGCATAAAAAACGGGTCATTATTTTTAGTCCACACCCCGATGATGATGTCATTTCGATGGGAGGTACTTTTTTACGCCTCGTAGATCAAGGTCACGAAGTGCATGTGGCTTATCAAACCTCCGGCAACATTGCAGTTTTTGATGATGATGTCATTCGTTTTGCCGATTTTGTGCAGGACTATCATGATACGTTTGGTCTCAGCAATGACCAAACCGTCTCGCTGTTGCAGCAAGTGTCCGACCAAATTAAGGCTAAAGGCGCCGGAGAATTAGACTCGGAAGTTGTACGTACCATAAAGGGTTTAATCCGCCGAGGTGAAGCTAAAGCCGGATGTCGTTTTGTCGGCATTCCTGATAGTCACGCACATTTTTTGAATCTGCCCTTTTATGAAACGGGATTAGTAAAAAAGAAACCCTTAGGGGAGGAAGACGTTCAGATTACCATTGATCTGCTAGAAAAAATTCAACCGCACCAAATCTTTGCCGCGGGTGATTTGTCCGACCCACATGGCACACACCGGGTATGTCTTAACGCTATTTTTGAAGCCCTGGCCCGGGTAAAAAACCGCTCGTGGGCAAAAGATTGCTGGTTATGGTTGTATCGGGGAGCCTGGCAAGAATGGGAAATAGAAAATATTGATATGGCGGTACCCATCAGTCCTGAAGAATTGCTGCGTAAACGGCGGGCTATCTTCAAGCATCAGTCCCAAAAGGATCGACCAGTATTTCCCGGAAGCGATTCCCGGGAGTTTTGGCAGAGAGCCGAAGACCGGAACCGTGGTACAGCCAGGACCTACGATAAATTAGGTTTGGCTGAGTACGAAGCCATGGAAGCCTTTAAACGGTATTATTTTTAAAATCACATACTAAAAAGTAGACGGACCTCTTGCTGAGTCGTATTAGTCTCCAGAGGTATTATTCTTTTTGTGCATATTTGCATTCATAAAAGACTTAGGTATAAATTATGCGGCAGGTCATTTCTCTTGGTTTATGGGCTATCAGTCTTGGGGTATTGATGTCATTATCCCAGTGTAGTTCTGATGGTAAAAAACCCATTGGACAACTTAGCATTATTGAGCAAGCAAAGTCTCCTTATCAAATAATTATAGGGCTTGAGGCATCGGCTGAGACGCGGAAAGCTGCTGAGGAATTTCGCCGGATGGTGGAAATGTTTTGGAAAGTCCGCCTGCCTATTTTCACGGACCAGGAGAAAGCAAAAACCACGGAAATAGTCTTTGGAAGCACAAACCGCGGCATGTTTGAAGATGAATTGCAAGCACTAAACGATGATGGCTATTATAAAACCAGCCAGGGCAAAAAACTATTTCTAATAGCAAAAAATGATCGTGCCCTACTTTATGGGGTATACGATTTATTAGAACGTTGTGGCATCAAAAGGGTGGTGCCATCCATCACCATGGTGCCTACATCTGAAAACTTATATATTGACGGAAATACCTACAGCTATAATCCACCCTTCAGACTCAGACGGTTGGATTATCCGGAAGCCGGTGATCCTTTTTTTAACGATTATTATAAATTACATAGCAGTCCTGATTTTACCAATGCTTTTGGTTCCTGGGGTTACTCTTATGAAAAATTATTACCTGCCAGCAGGTATTTTAATGCTCATCCTGAATATTTCTCAGAAATAAATGGCGTAAGAATTCCTAACGGTCAGTTGTGTTTATCCAATGCCGAAGTTAGTAACGTCCTGATCGATAATTTAGCCGGGTACATGCAAATGAACCCTACAGCACAATATTGGTCTGTAACCCCGAATGATAACCCCTGGAAATGTCAATGTAATCAGTGTCAACTCATTGAAAAAGAAGAAGGCAGTTATGCAGGGTTGATCCTGCGCGTGGCCAACAAAATCGCTGAAGCCTATCCGGGGAGAATCATTTTAGCCGGTGTAGAAGGCATGAGTCTGAACCCTCCGAAAACTAAGCCAACAGGAGGTGTAACGATCGTCATTTCTAACCGATCCTGCAACAAAAGTAAAGCTATAGCTGCTGATGACGATCCATCCAATCAAAACTTTAGGCAAGCATTGGATGGCTGGATAGCTTTGGCGGGAGATCGGATTATCCTGTGGGACCACACCATCCAACACACTCACCTGGTCAGTCCATTTCCTAATTTACGCACCCTGGCTCCCAATTTACGTTTCTACCGGGATAAAGGACTAAAAAATGTTTTCATGGAAGGTTATCATTCCGAAGGCGGAGAATTAAGTGAACTAAGGCGTTATATGTTAGCCAAACTCCTCTGGAATCCGGATGAAAATACGGACACCTTAATTCATACGTTCTGTCAAAATTTCTATGGCTCTGCCGCGGTACCTATGTTGAATTATATCAATTTATTGCAGACGCAGCTGGAAGCCAGTGGGGAAACGCTGACCAGTGATCATCATACATCTCAAGGCCTAAAATCTTATTTCCGCCCGGAATATATGGATCAGTACAATTATTTTTTCAATCAGGCTGAGGAACTTGGGCAAAATGATCCACAATTGCGTGACCGGATAAAGCTAGCTCGACTGGCTCAGGCTTATGCCACCCTGGATTTAGCCAGAGCTTCTGCCACGGGGACAAAAGGATTCTACATGAATGTCAACAATAAATGGATCGTCGTACCAGGATTACGCACTTTCACCGACAATTTTGTGAGCGAATGCGAACGGATGAATGTAACGCTGATGAATAGTGCCGGCATGACGCCACAGGACTTCCGCCGGGACATATTTACTTTCCTGGACCAATCGGTTAACGGGCATAAAGCGTTTCGCAAAATCCCTCAATTTACGGTGGCCCCATCCATGAAATATGCGGGTGGTTCCGGAGAAATGGTGGTCGATGGTATTATGGGCGCTAAAAATTTTGCCAACAATTATGTCGGTTGGTCCGCTTCGGACCTGGTGGCCACTCTTGACCTCGGTAATACTGAAATGGTTAATTCAATATCCCTCACCTTTTTGCAGAATCTGGCTGCCAACATCTGGTTGCCCACCTCAGTAAAATTTGAAGTATCAGCGGATGGAAATACTTATCAATCGATTGGCCAGGTTAACGCCTCAACTGGTGAAAAAACCATAGGACCGCTGACCCAAAATTTTCAAGTCCGGCCCGGCAAGTCTGCCCGCTATCTGCGTATCACGGCCGCCAATCGGGGAACCTGTCCGGACTGGCATTTTGCCGCCGGGGAACCAGCCTGGATATTTACGGATGAGATCGTGGTCCAATAATTAAATACTGACAGATTATTACCCCAGCCGGAGTTTATGTACTTGATGAAAAATTAGACTAATTATCCGCAGAGTTTCCTGTTATTTGCCCCGCCCAGGAGTAAACTTAAAATTTTACATAAGTTTCAGTATCTTGCTTGCCTACCAGGAGTGGAAAATCATTAAAAATTCGGTATGAATAAAACGAAACCAACGCCTTCACCCAGTTTTTGGGTGCCTACTGCTTATTTTGCTGAAGGATTACCCTTTGTAGCCATTTCTGCAGCATCTGCATTGATGTTAAAAAATTTAGGTATTTCAGATACGCGTATAGCGGTTTGGACGTCGTTAATTATGTTGCCTTATACTCTCAAACCATTGTGGGGACCTTTTTTGGAAATTTATAAAACCAAAAAATTTTTTGTCGTTATCACCGAATTGTTTATCGGGGTTATTTTCGGATTGGTGGCGATGGCGTTAGCCTTACCTAATTTTTTTGTTTATGTGATTGCGTTATTAGGCGTGGTGGCGTTTTCGGGGGCTACCCATGATATGGCAGCCGATGGTGTTTATCTAAACAGTTTAAATGCTAAAAAGCAGGCGGAATACATCGGCTGGCAAGGCGCCGCTTATAATATCGCCAAAGTTTTATCCGGCGGTGCCCTGGTGTATTTAGCCGGTCAATTAGAAAATTCAGTTGGGGTGGTATCAGCCTGGCAAATTGTCATGTGTGTCTATGGCGCCATCATGTTTGCGCTGGGCTTGTATCATGTGCGTATGTTGCCAACCGGGGGTGCCGAAAAATCGGCCACTACCTTAGCAGAAAGTTTTAATACCCTGCGTGATGTCATCATCACTTTTTTTCAAAAAAGATACATTTGGTATGGCATATTATTCATCATTATCTACCGTTTTGCTGAAGGGCAAGCCATAAAAATTACCCCGTTATTTTTTAAAGCTGCAAGAGAAACCGGTGGGCTGGGACTGACAACATCGGAAATAGGAATTGTCTATGGTATTTTTGGCGCGATAGCTTATGTTATAGGCTCATTGGCTGCCGGATATTTTGTCTCTAATAAAGGCTTAACCAAAAAAACAATGTTAATTCTTTGTGCATTTTTTAATCTGCCTTTTGCCATGTACGCCATTTTGGCCATCCTGCAACCCACTTCACTCGTATTTATAGCTACTGCCGTATCCATAGAATATTTTGGGTATGGTTTTGGTTTCGTGGCATTAATTCTATTTATGATGCAACAAATAGCTCCCGGTAATTATAAAATGGCGCACTATGCTTTTGCTACCGGCCTGATGAATTTAGGAATTACTTTACCCTCTATGATCAGCGGTTACCTCAGTGATATGATGGGCTACAAAATGTTTTTTTTATGGATTCTTGTGGCCACCATCCCTTCTTTCCTGGTCACCTGGTTTGTGCCGCTCAAACCGGTGGAACCCGATCCTCAGACAGAACCGGCAGCTTAATCTAAGTTTCCAATAGCTTTAGCTCTCAACAAACTTAGCATGTTAATTTTTAAGATTTGTTTTCATATTGTTTTCTGCTATGACTGCATTAAATAATCCGGCTGGTCATGAGTTGATTTTGCGTTTTGAGTTGATTACCAATTTATGGCAAGATCAGGAGCAATACCGTGCTCAGTTAACGATAGTTAATCGCAGTGCCGTGGCTCTAAAAGCGAAGTGGGTGATTTATTTTAATTCCATTCGAATGATCAACCCGGATTCGGTGACCAACGGATTTGCCATAAACCATTTAAATGGCGATTTTTTCACTTTATTTCCTCAGGATAAATTCAAAACCATAGCACCAGGAGCAGAAGAGACTTTTGCGTTTTGCGGTCCTTATTGGATCACTAAAATCAGTGATGCTCCGTCCGGTTTTTATATTGTTTTTCTTACCACAGACGGTCAGGAATTAGCGCCCCAATCTATTCCCCCGGTAGAAATAATTCCGCTTCAGCCCACACAAATCCGGCGCAATAAATCAGACCAGTGGGAATTTCCCTCCGCGGAACAGGATTATGCAAATTTTTCCACCTTAAAGAAACTTGCAACCCACGAATTATGTCCTCTTCTGCCTACACCGGTAAAATGGGAATTAACAGCCGGGCATTTTTATTTTAAAGAAAATACGGGCTTGTATTCCCATCCTGTTTTTTCTGAAGAAGTTAATTTATGGTTCGAACTTTATCATAGCGCGGAGCTTCCTAAATTTATTCAGTCCTCATTGCCTTCCAGCGATATCCTTGTGGAGTTTTCAGAGGAAGATGTATTAGAGAATTCCGGGGCCTACCAGTTGGATATCACCCCGAAACAAATTATAATTCGTTCGGGAAATACTGCCGGTATTTTTTATGCCTTGCAATCCTTGCGTCAATTGATAAAAAAAGATGCTGCCGGTCGTTATGTGCCCTGTGTAAGGGTTACAGATTTTCCACAATTTTCTTACCGCGGCTTACATCTGGATGTAGCCCGGAATTTTCACCCCATCCATACGGTCAAAAAACTGTTGGATTTGATGGCTTATTTTAAACTTAATAAATTCCATTTTCATTTAACTGATGATGAAGGTTGGCGGTTAGAAATTCCCGGTTTACCGGAATTAACCAATATAGGGAGCAAAAGGGGACACACTCATCAGGAGCTAAATTGTCTGATCCCCTCGTTGGGCTCTGGATGGAATGCAGAAGATCCCGCTTCACCTGGTAACGGATTCTTTACACGTGATGAATTTATTGAGCTTTTACAATTTGCCCACCAGCGACAAATTGAGGTGATCCCGGCAATTGATCTACCGGGTCACGCCCGGGCAGCCATAAAAGCCATGCAAGCGAGATACCTCCACTATGGTTCCATCAACGATTATTCCCGCGCCAACGAATATTTATTGACTGATCATCAAGATCAATCGGTTTATTCATCGGTACAAATGTGGACAGATAACGTGGTAGATGTGGCTTTACCATCCACCTATCATTTTATCGAAAAAATAACGGATGAACTAGCCGGCATGTATGCAGAGGCAGGTCTGCCCCTGCAGATAATTCATTTTGGCGGAGATGAGGTACCCTCAGGTGCATGGACGGGTTCACCTGCCTGCCAGGGTTTACTGGACTCCCGACACGATTTACATTCTGTACATGATTTGATGGGCGAATTTTTAAACCGGTTGCACAAGATCCTAGCGCAACGCAATATCCGGTTGGCCGGTTGGGAAGAAATCTGTCTGAATCACCGGGGAAAGGACATATCTCCAGATCCTCAATTGGTAAAAAATCAGCACATCCCTTATTTCTGGAACACCACCTGGGGCAGTGGTCACGAACAGCGCCCCTACCAGGCTGCAAATCTTGGGTATCCTGTGGTGCTTTGTAACGCCCCTAATCTTTACCTGGATTTTGCCTATTCACCACACCCTGAAGAACGCGGGTATTATTGGGGTGGGGTTAATGCCACGCAGGATGTTTTCAGGTTTTTACCACTTTCATTATATCGCAGTGCTGAGCGTGATGCCTGGGGTCAAAACATCGAAGCGGAGACCTATACAAAGGCACCAGTATTGAAAGAAGAAAACAAAGAAAATATTTTAGGCCTGCAAGGGCAATTATGGAGTGAAACCTTGACGAGTCAAAGTCGTTTGGAATACATGGTTTTACCCCGTTTATGTGCTTTGGCTGAGCGAGCCTGGGCTCAGACACCGCTCTGGAGTGAATCCGCACGGGATTTTAATCACCACTTTCAGGAGGCGTGGACAGAATTTGCCAACCGCTTAGGGCAATTGATTTTGCCACTATTGGACCAATTGTGCGGAGGATTTGATTACCGCCTATCTCCACCTGGAGCTCAAGTGCTCGAACACGTGTTATATGCCAATACAGAATTCCCCGGTCTGCACATCCATTATACCTTTGACGGCACTGAACCCTCCGTGGAATCCCCTCGTTATGAACAACCGGTAAAAATTTCTGCCAGTGTAAAGGTAGTCAAGCTGTGCACCGTGAGCACCACAGGGAGAACAAGCCGTATAGTGGCTCTTAACTTAAATGGTCCTTAAAGCTCCATGGCAAACTCTTTTGAACACTCACTTCACCGGTTCGCGCAAGATGGTTTTTAGTTTTTGCGGATCGGTCTTATTAAAATCGGAAAGATAAATTTCGTGGTGTGGACCATTTTGTTTAAAATGGTGTGTGAACATAATTTCCATCATTTTCTGCAAGCTGACCGGCTCGGATGAGTATGGGCCAATGTGTAAGATTTGCACACACTTGCCTTCGTGTATTTGGTCTAATGTAACCTGATTAGCCAAGTCAATTCCTTTTTTACTTACGACTGAATTTTTGCTTTGTTCGACCAAGCCAACCGTTACAAAGTCAGGCACCCGGATTAACAATTTATAACACCATTCGGAACGAGGTATTTTCTGGGGTGCTTCCGTCATGGAATACCCACTATATTTCTTTGCATCGAGCCACCACAAAGCTTCCAGTTTGGGCACCACAAAATCCAGGTGTGCTGCTTTGCAAGAAAATTTCAACTTAAAAGCAGTGGAATATAATGCCTGCAAATGCTCCTTGAAGTCATTCCCGGACGGATCACCTTTACCTCCAATCTATAAGCATTGTACAGGCTCTATTTCTACAATTTCAGGAGTGGTTTTAGCCGAATAATCCGAATAATATGATTTGTATTTTTTGGTCAGATCTAATTTTTCCATGATCTACTGCTTTGTTATTTTACAAATTAACGCAGGGTTATTGACAACCGCTTGTCAAAAATAATAACCAAAATCTTTACGGTATAAATCCAGCCTGTTTAGATAATAATGTTTGGTGAAGAAATTGGTCAACATCCTTCAATTTTTAGGTCTCGGCGTCTTATGTGGTCATTTTACCATGGGACTATAGTAAATATAACATCGGATAGGGTTTTTATAAATTTTATGTTAAGAATAATATTTAATAATAGTCGAATGAAAGCTTGACTTTCTTCATAAATTATATTACATTAAGGACGAATAAAATGCAACTATATTGGCAGGGCGTGCCGGACGGCGGGATGAGGGAGTCTTAAGTGGTATTGATTGTTTTTGTGCTTTGGGTATTGTCATGTTATTTTATGTTGGATCTCTATCAGCTCAAAATCAATCCCAAACAACGAGCCCTTATATTAATTATTGTAATTTAGTTGAGGCTGGGGAATTTTATGGCCAATTAAGTCTAACCCCCCAAATCTTATCAACAGAGAACGTAAATTATTTTAATGACCTGTTAAAAACGGTTTATGCGAACTTCTCAGGTTTAAAATTCATTAATGCAAATGAATTTACCTTGTCTCAAGTCTATAAAATAGGTAATAAAACGTCCTTTCCTTCTGAAGTAGGTTACCATCCCACTCAAAGCGGTGCCTATGTGGTATTCCACCTGGCAAAAGAACTTCGGCGCTGGGGCCATCAGGATCCCTCCTGTAGTGAGTGTGATTCCGTTAGCTTGCAAATAATGAACAACTTATTAGCGGGGACCAGATTGTGGGATGATTTTTATACGACCCAACGTATCACCCGGAATAAATCAGAACCACTGGCCAAGCATGAAGTGAAAGATTTGCAAAGATTTTTTAATTGTTACTTCTTTGATGTCTTAACCAATCCGATGGCCAGGCGGGAATCAAAAGTAGCGCCAATGGTTGTCCCTCTGGACACCGTTTCGGTTACTTGTTTTAGCGAAATTAAAATTATAACACCACTTGTTATTCCAACCTGTGACCAGGGCGGTACCTGGCAACCATTACAGGCTGGAAAAATATCATTAATCCGGGGTATTGACAATTGTGAAAATGCTTTATACCGGTATGGAGCAATATTTATTAGTCAATGTGGCGTTGATACGTCTTATCAATACTTTAAAATAAAAAAACGACAACTTAAATTGGTGTGCCCTCCCGATACCATAGTTAATTGTTTTGAAGATATTAGGGGACGTATGCCCACTTTCATGGACTCCTGTGGAGTTGATTATACAGTTAATTTTGAAGCTCCTAAATTAATTTACGGAAAACATAAGTGTGCAGGTTCAAAGTATACCTTAAACACCATTCTATTGAATAAGTGCGGTTTACAACTTAAGTGTGAACAAGTCTTTACAATAAAAGGATTAACTCCGGTATTCCAAAAACCAAGAGATACTATTGTAAACTGTAAGGTAGATATTAAACTTGATACGCCGAAAGTAACCCAACTCTGTCCAATATTTTTTAAATGGAAAATTAGTGGACCAATTCTCAAGTCAGGGAAAGATAACTGCCCTGGTTCAGTTTACGAAGTAAATTATTCCTATCAGGATAGTTGTAATCAAAAATTTGAATTTATTCAAAAGTTTAAAATTGATCAAAATAATATATCCATTGTGTGTAAACCGGATATGGTGATAAAATGCCTAGACGACATTCCGGATGAAGACCCCCAAGTAAATTCACCCTGCTCGCGTTTATACAAAGTACTGAAATCTAAACCTAAATTATTATCTGGTAAAATGGACTGTCCGGGTTCAAAATATTATATTGATTACACCGTCGAGGATGTGTGTGGACAAAAAGCGACCTGCCGCCGGGTTTTTGTTTTAGATTCTTTTCAATGGGATATACAATGTCCTAAAGATGAAATCGTGAAATGTAAAGAGGAGATTAACGCAAAAATATTGGCCAATATTGATCAAATAATCTTGTCCACACATTGTGGAAAAAGTCCGGTAATCGAGCCCAGCGAACCTGTACTGCTAAGGGGGAAAGATGATTGCCCGCAAGCCATCTATGCTGTTACCTATACTATTTTAGACAGTTGTGTTTTAAATCGTCCTTGCATCCAACATTTTACCATCTCTGAGCGAGTCCCGGCATTGCTCTGTCCTCCCAATCGCACTGTAACCTGCTATGATGAGATAAAAGCCGAATCACCACTCTTGTCGGAAAACTGCAGTTCAAACTATCATTTTGTGGCCTCTTCGCCGAGGTTGGTTACCCCAGGAGAGCCGGATAAATGCCCAGGGGCTGAATATATTATTCTGTATACCATTATTGATGATTGCGACTATGAATATCAGTGTAGTCAGAAATTCACTCTCGAATATCAAAGCTTAGAAATAATTTGTCCTCCGGATACAGTGGTCTCCCGACGGGATGATATTCGTCCCTCAGCGATTAAGATTATTAATCCTTGCAATTACCCCTATACTTTTGAAAACAGTCCAGTGATCTGGGATAGCGGGAAACCGGATGGATGTCCAGGTAGCGTTTACCGCATTGATTATACGGTAAAAGATCACTGCGGAAATAAAGTTATCTGTACTCAAAAATTCACCTTAAAATTGCCTGCTGTAACCATTGACTGCCCGCCTGACAAAACGGTCCATTGCCGGGATGATATTTTTCCAGATGTTCAGCAATCCTGGTTAAGAAATGGTGCCCAGCTTACCCATACCAGCAGACCTTTATTAACTGGTGGAAGCGATAATTGTTCTGGCGCTGTTTATGAAATAACTTATTCTTTCATCCTGGGTTGCGAGGATACCCTTTTTTGCCGGCAAAAGTTCACCTTGAAAAATGAAGGACCCAAAATGATGTGCCCTGCCGACCAGGTGATTACCTCTCTTCCAGCATCCTTTGATAAAAAACCGACCATCACGGTAGACTGTAATTTACCCTATAATTTGACTATTAGTGATCCGAAGTTGGTTTCCGGAAATTATGGTTTATCAGGATCAGAATATTACATCGAATATCAGGTTGAGGATGCCTGCAAGAGAACCACTAAATGTACTCAAAAATTAACGTTGATCGGATTGGATCCGCAAAACGATGATTGCCCTTACCCACAAAGTTGGTTTGGAATTTCACCGCAAAGTGGATATCTGCGTGATAATCGCTTTCAAGAAGATATTGCCAAATTATTGCATGATAAAACCTGCGAGTGGATAGAGTCGTTGGTACTTGGTGGCATAAACAATTTTTATAGTGAATGGTCTACAGCCCATATTTTAGGTAATCAGAGTGGTTTGGCAGCTGAAATAGCCCGCAGGGGAAATATAGCCATTGTATTAAGTAAAATTGGGGAAGTTAAATTGGCTATACAAACCATTGAAGCGGCATTGTATGGCGATGCGGATGAATTGCGTGAAATTGTGGCGCCTGAAATGCTGAGGAGGCTGTCGGCTTATTTAGCCGGCAGCGCTACTCCCGGAGCAGTATTAAATGTGATTCAACAATTAGGAGCTTTCGCCGAATATCTCAACGAGGATATTCTCCGTATAAATTTAAATACCATGGCTGATCTGGCCAGAAGGGATAACAAATTTTTTAATGCTGATCATTTCTTGGTTACTTATGCCGGTTTAAATGACTTAAGGCAGGTTGGAACAGATCAGCTCGACCGATATAAATTTAGGCAAGTCATTTACGAATATGCACGCTTAAGAATGAATAATTACCCTTTACCCAGAGCTACGGAAATTTGGAAATCACAACAGAACTTAAACGCCTTTCGCACCGCCACACGGACCATGTTAAATGAAGTATGTCAACTTTATCATCAAAGGTTAAAATTGCATCAAGAACTTTCCAGACTCAAGGCTGAACAAGCATTGGTTGAGCGGTTTCAAGAGGTTTGGAATAATTTTGTCCAATTCAGGTGTCCACCATGTGCCAGTATATTAAATGTAACTGTCATCCAAACAGGATTGGGAATTTTTGACTGCCAATGCAATCCTCCTTATAAATGGAGCCCGGACAAAACCGCCTGTGTGACTGTAGAAAATTGTAACCTCCCTAATACTAATCTTGTTTATCGAAATCAAAAATATGAGTGTGATTGTCAAACTGGATTTGTTTGGAATGCTTCAAAAACAGAGTGCATCCCACTTAGGCCACAATGCCTGGATCAAAATGCAGAACCAGTCTGGAATAGCACCGTAAATGCCTATGAATGTCATTGTAAATCGGGATATGAATATAACGCTACCACGGGTAAATGCGAAATAAAAGTGCCAACCTGTCTCGATCCCAACGCCGAGCCGGTCTGGAATAATAGTGTAAATGCTTATGAGTGTCATTGTAAATCGGGGTATGAATATAATTTCAGCACGGGTAAATGCGTACCACCTGTTCCAACCTGTCCCGACCCCTATGCACAAGCGGTATGGAATCCTCAGGTAAATGCTTATGAATGTCACTGTATCACGGGATATTATTATAATCCGAATAATAGCAGATGTGAGAAAAATATTCCTGACTGTACCACTACCCTGGCCAATTCACAGGCTGTTTGGAATCCAAATATTAACGACTATGAATGTCATTGTTTACCCGGCTATTATTACGATCTAAATACCAATCAATGTGAAATTATTTTGCCGGATTGCCCCAGTTTTTATCCTAACACAGAAGCAGTATGGGACCCGGTAAAAAAAGAATACGTTTGCGCTTGTTTGCGCGGTTTTGTTTGGAATAATACGCACACTGGATGTGAGAAAAAAGACCCTGCCCAAGCCGGTAATGTTATTAATACTTTAGTTGATGCCTTACTTAATCCAACCGGCGGGTCCAATAATCCCACTGTAAAACCGGAGAATCAACGGTCAGGTCAATGTAATGCAACATATAAGAATGGAGCGAATGAACCTGAACAGTATACAATCACCTTAAATTCAAATATTGGAACTGTTGCCTTTACATATGAGACGTATCAAGCTGAAGACCGCATTCATATTTACCAGGGCTTTGCTAAAATATTTGACAGTGGATGTATAGGTACCAATGGTACTCGTTCAACACAATTAGTATTAAACGGATCTGGCAATCAATTACGCATCATTATTGATCCTCTTTGTGATCCCACAGATAACCAAACTGCCTGGGAATTTAGAGTTGGATGTCCCCAATAAATTTTAAGCATATGAAATATTTATATTTGCTAATATGTCTTTACCTGCCTTTAAGTATGAGCAGCCAGGTACAATTTGCCATAGTATGTAACCAAAAATTATGGAAACTGGAAGTCATTGTGGCAGGTCGGGAAGAACCCCACCAACTGATATTAAAGGATCAATTCCCCAACCAAGCAGTTGCCGAAGCCTACCTCCGGGATAATGTTTCAACGCTGAAATGTCATGATCCTGCGAAACCAGCACCACGGGTATCTCCGAACCCACCTAACCCATCCCGACCACCCAGAAGCGCTCAACCATCTCCCGGTAATAAGCCAGGTCAGCGCATACTATCCTATACTAATACACGACTGGGTGTATCCACCTTTAAACCTCCTTTTATTTATCCTGACTATGGCTCAGAGGTGAATAAGACCACATTGCCTTCTTTTTATTTAGGTTCGGGAAAAGATATCATACCCAAATTCAGTTTTAATATAGAGTTCTTATTTAATTACCGGTCGAGAGAAGGGCAGGGTATATATAGCAACTTAAAGACTAATGCTTTCAGTGGAGGTATGGGCATGCAGTTGGAGACCCGTTTTCCTTTACCAATTGAAATACTTACACCTTATCTACAAGGTTCAATTGGCTATATCCATTCGTTTTATTTTAATAAGTATTTAAGTGGCTCTGGGGATGATAACTTTGAATATAATTATGGATCCTTGTATTACGATTTGGGGTTAGGTACCATCATTCATTTGGATGATTATTTTGGATTCTTTATCGAAGGAGGTTATCTTAGAAGTAATACGGTAAAAACATTTGGCTCCATTAATGCAAACGTTATTGAAAGTCAGGGTTTTAATGCCGGAACGATTCCAAACTACCCACCCTACAATAAAACAGTTAAAAATAATAAGGCTTATTTAAAATTAGGTATATTTATCCGTGTTCCTGGGAATTAACTATCTTATATTTTATAGGTTTAATTAACAACAATTCTGTTTTAATATCCAAAAATATACAATATAAAGCGGTTATTTTGCTGGATTTTCAGGCGCTTTACTTTTCCAATTCTTAGCCAGAGACCTGTTGAATAAATAGTCTACCTGAGCAAAAATAACATCAGGAAATTACTCAACTGATTTCTGTAACGGGAAATTCTTCTTATGTTTATTGCGGTAACATGTTTAAGAGGATTTATCCCATAGATTTGCACAAACCACCCGTTTAAAATACTTATTGCAATAAATACTCAATTTATTGCAATAAGTCCGGTTATTTTAACCATATGTGGTTTTTGTCAACTTTACAAATTTGGTTTAACTTCTTGCCCAAGCTGCAAAAAATAGGGCAAATCGCTTTTGATTATCTGGATCCGGTAGAAAAAAAGTTGCTGCACCGTATACTCGCCAAACTGGAACAGTTCCACAGTGAACAGGAGAAAAAACTATTTCAGTCTGACTTTAATGATATTTTTCAAGCGATGAGCCCAAAATTAAAGTAGGCTCCGGTTAACTCAAATCATCGCGAGTATATATTTAGTGTTCCTATATTTGTCCAAAATAGAGTCATTATGCGCGTTGGATTGCTCCTTTTTTTCTGCTGATAAGCCTGTCACAATGTGCTCATAAACACCAACCGTATCTTGTCCTAGCAAACTTCTGACAATATATCAACACATCACTTAAACATCCGGCTGCTCGACTTCTCTGCCGTAGGGAAATCTTTTGGAATAGGCAAAGTCACTTTACCGGTAGCAGCCCATTCGGATCCCCGCAACAGGCAGGTGATAAAACCGACACACTCCACTGAATAGTCCGCATGGCCCATGGGGGTGTGAAAAATGCGGCCTTGGCCATAGTTGATGGTCATCAACATCGGCTCATGCCGTCCGGTACCTTTTTGCTCTTTTGATGAATAAGATGTCGCCAGCAGTTCCAGGTTTTCCGCCGGACCGCGCAGCCGGTCGTACAATTCGTCCTTGGTGTGCAACCATTTGGCAGGCATGCCTTTGGTGATAGGGTGTTTGGTATTGCGCACCTCTATCGTGTATTCGTGTTGTGGTCCATGAGAGCCGGCATTCCCGGGCGTCATATCCCGCTGTAACTGGCCTGCATCATCATAATACACATACGGGCCATCTTTTTCGGTCCGGTTACCCCAGCCACCCAGGCCGATCATCAGGTTGTAAGCTTTCCACTCCGGGAAGGAATTATCCGCAGCATGGATGACCACCAGCCCTCCGCCTTTCTGAATATAATCGTCGAAAGCTTGTTGAGTTTTTGCCGGCCAGGGGGCAGCATTCCAGCCAAAATTACAAATAACCAAGTCGTATTGGGAGAACTGAGGCGCATAGTCCGGATCAGGTTGAGGTTTTTCGGTAGCCTGGGTTTCGGCCAAACCGGGAATAGGAAAAGATGCCAGGAATTCCACGCCGTTCCAGGTGAATTTGGTGCGTTTGACGTCCACGCTAAAACGACCGGTTTCCTCCAGGTATTTTTTCATCATAAAGGTGATCTTGGGCCACTGCACATGATTATTTTGCCCATCTATGATGAGGGTTTTGATGGTTTTCTGGGACCACAATACGGAACACCCCATCAGTAGTATAACCAGGAGCGGAATCGACTTATTAAATTTCATCACCAAAGTTTATTTGGCTAATTTAAGCAATATTCACCGTGCTGGGATTACGGTCCGAATTAATTTTAATTTTGTCGTCATCGTCCTATCTTGTTCATCCAATATTTAAATGCTCTCCTATGTGTTTACGCGGTTTAATTTTAATGATTACCCTGGTTTGCTCTTTACCACTTCTTTTCGCTCAACGCCAGGATAATCCCATTTCCCAGGATTTACGCTGGCGCAACATTGGTCCGGCGAATATGATGGGTCGGATTGCCGCCATCGACGCCCTGGATCACGACTATCGCCAGGTGGTGGTGGCCTCAGCTTCGGGAGGCGTCTTCAAATCCTCTAATGCAGGCCTCTCCTGGACGCCTATTTTCGACCGTTATGGCGCAGGATCCATCGGTTCGGTGACTATATATCAAAAAAATCCGGACATCATCTGGGTGGGCACCGGCGAATCTGCTAACCGTAACAGCAGCGGTTGGGGCGATGGCATCTATAAAAGCACCGATGGCGGTAAAACCTTTCAACACATGGGCCTCGCCAATACCTACCAGATAAAAACCATTGCCATACATCCGGATAATCCGGACATCGTCTATGCCGCTGCCATCGGCAATCTGTGGGGCTATCAAGGTGAACGCGGCTTGTTTAAAACCACGGACGGCGGTAAATCCTGGACCAAACTGACTAACGGTTTACCAAATGATGGTAAAACCGGGTGTTCGGACATCGTCCTGGTGCCGGGGAAACCTAACGTGCTCTTCGCCGGCATGTACCACCGCTTGCGTCAGCCGGACTGGTTTCATTCCGGAGGACCAAATGGCGGCTTATTTCAGTCCCTGGACGGTGGCCTGTCCTGGAAAAAAATCACCGCCGGCCTGGCGAAGGGAGAAACCGGCAACATTGATATCTCCATCCACAAAAAAGATCCGCGTATCATGGTCATGACTTATGAAGCTGATGAAAAATTACCGGTCAGTGAATCCGGTTCAGGTGTCTATCGCTCCGATGATGGCGGTAAAACCTGGAAATTTTTACTTAAACATGCCGTGCGTCCTTATTACCATGGGCAAATCGAAATTGACCCGGTAAATCCCAATAAAATTTATGTGGTCAGTCGCGAATTTTATATCAGTAACGACGGAGGCAAGAGTTTCCATGAGCGACGGGCCCGCACCGATGGTGGTGATGATCATGATCTTTGGATTGCTACTCATGACCCGAAATACATGTACCTGGCTACCGACCAGGGCTGCAAATTTACCAACGATGGCGGAAAATCCTTCCTCTCCTTTAACAATATGGCCATTGGGCAATATTATGCCATCGGCACGGACCTTTCTGATCCTTACCGGGTCATCGGCGGATTGCAGGACAACGCCTTATGGCTGAGTACGACCAACAGCCGGGAGCCCCGGGGTATTTTTAATGAGCACCACACCTGGCTGGGCGAAGGCGATGGCTTTCATGCTCAAATCGATCCGCTGGATAACAATACAGCGTATATCGTCAACCATGTCGGTTTTGCGGCCCGCATAGACCTGACCACCAGGCAATATCAATACATTACGCCGACTCCGGAGACCGTAAGTAATTTTAACGATTATTTCGACCCCAATTACCCCGGAAAATACATACGTTACACCATCGATCCCGGCGAACATTGGTTTTATTACGAACGTTTGGATCGTACGCCTTTACCTCCACAATTTCGCTTCAACTGGAGTTCGCCGCTGGTCCTTTCACCACACAACCCCCACACCGTGTATTTCGGAGGGAATCATTTGTTTAAATCAGTAGACCAGGGGCGCTCCTGGCGCATCATTAGTCCGGACCTTAGTAAAAATGTGGCCGGACGCACTGATCCCAGCCTGAGCGGGGGCTTGACCCGCACGCAGGTGGGTGAAGAAAATCATTACACCATCATCACCATCGCCGAAAGCCCTTTGATTCCTGAACTTATCTGGGCAGGTACGGATGACGGCAATGTACAAATCACGCGTAATGGCGGTGCCACCTGGACAAATGTCAAACCTTCCGGGTTACCCGTGGAAATCTGGGTGAGCCGTGTGGAGCCTTCGCACCATGATCCGGGTACCTGTTATGTCACCTTTGATAACCACCGGCAGGGGGACTTTGCGGCCTATGTGTTTAAAACCTCAGACTATGGACGGACTTGGACAGACATCAGCGCCAATTTAAACGACAAATACAGTGTCTACGTCATCCGTGAAGATCTGGTGAATAAAAACTTGCTTTTTGTAGGTACGGAAGAAGGGGTGCAGGCCAGTATAGATGGTGGTAAATCCTGGTTTGAGCTCATGGCCAATCTGCCGACGGTAGCGGTACATGACCTTATCATCCATCCCCGTGAGGGAGATCTGATTGCCGGCACCCATGGCCGCAGCATCTGGATTCTGGATGATTTAAGCGCCTTGCGCCGTTTGACCGCATCCACCATGAACCGGCCTTTATTCGTTCCCGAACCCCGTCTGACCACCAAATGGCAGGACATCCAGACCGGCCGTAAGCAACCTCTTTTTGAGTTCAGGGGCGAAAATCCACCGGCCGGGGCATTGATTCATTTTTGGCTTAAGTCAGAGCCTACAGATTCCGTCCTGATCACGGTTAAAGAGACCTTTGGGGATAAAATGACTTCGTGGAAAGTCAAAGGGCACCAGGGACTGAACCGCTGGATCTGGCCGCTGTATTTTGAAACTTCGGCCAGCGACCTGGAGGTTTATAAAAAAGACTTACTCGCTGATCTGGGTGATCTGCGTAAAATGATCACCCGGGCGGACCTGTTGGACAGTTTGTCCGTTCTGGAATCGCGGCTTCGGGAGGACCAGAAACCACGGCAAATTCATGAGCTGCGCAGGGAGATGGTGTGGCAATTTGGCGGTTATGCCGGCGGTCTTCTTTTTTTTACCGAAAAATTACCGCTTATTCAGGAAGCTACCCCCGGCTGGTACCAGGTAAAAGTTCAAAGCGGTACCCTGGAAGCGGAGACCCGGGTAGAGGTCAGGGCAGATCCGTTGATCAAAAAATAAAAATAATGTTCACGAACTTACCTGTTCATCTAAACAAGAGGATGAGTTATGACGAATTATAGCCATCCCTGAGATGGCTGAAATAATTCAAAATTATTGGAAATTTGAAATACCATCCGCCACTTCATCAGGCCCAGCTATGGTCCACGATTCTCTATCTTATTTGGAATGAAACTCCTCAAAACCTCTCCGCTTATTACCGGGTCAATGGCACAAGACTCATGATTATAGCTACGATTTAAAAAAGGCTTTAAGACTTTGGAATCTTCGATATAACGGCGGGGGCAAAAAACTTTAAGTAATGTTTGAACACATCAAGCTGGTGAACCCGGCTTTCGATAAAAAGCTAAAACCTGTCCATAACTTTTACTACTGGCGGGAAATATCCTTAGTGATAAAAACACCTGAAGATTAGCCGCACGGTCAACTCTGCTAACTTGGATATTAAATTTATTTCCTTGCCATCAAAATGTCCGGATATGTCATTTTAATGCCGTAGTAATTCGGATTAAAATTATGTAAATTTGTTTCTACACCTTAATTATTGCCAGATGAACCTTCCCGCATACGTTAAACAAAAAAGGTTAGAAAAACGGTTATCACAACAGGCTCTGGCCGATGCAGCTGGCCTCCATGTCCGCAGCATTCAACGTCTGGAAAAAGGCCAGTTAAATCCACATGGGTATACGTTGCATAGATTGAGCACGATATTGGAACTAAACTTAAATGAACTTGAACCAGAAAATCATGTGGATGAGCAGGTGATACGCAGACTCCGCAGTATCATGTATATTTCGGTGATTAGTTATGTTGTCATTCCATTGGGTAATTTGCTCCTGCCCTGGTTAATTTATAATTATTACTGGGCGCACCAGAGGGAAATATATAAAAATTTGAGACTGATTATTATTTCCCAGTTGAGTCTTTATGTTTTAACACTTATTCTTTTTCCGCTCTTTATCGTCAATAAAATCCATGCAAATCCCTTCGCCGAGCTGTGGTTATACTTCCTGATCATGATTCACGGTTTGAATTTACTTGGTTTTATGTCTTTAAGCTTTGTTAATTTGCTTAAGCATAAAATTACCTCAGCCGATCAAGCTAAAACCGCCTGAATCTGGTATCGCAGGTGATAGTAAATATGAATGGCTGTCATGCTGAATTGCTGGTCTTAAATTTTTCTGCACAAATCTGTAGATGGGATAATCAAGGTTTAAAATCTTTTTGGCCGGATGAAATTGTTTACCGTGGCGGATAATTAATTTTGACTGACCGGAATGAATGGTCAAAGAGGGTTAATATTTGATGGATGGGAAAAACGAATTATACAACCTAACCGGTAAATAGTGTTAAAATTGTATATTTGAAAACCTCATGCGTCCATGTTACTCATAAGTCTCGTCATAATTACCAATCCCATGGTTTATTTTCCGAGCTTATTAATCAAGCCCCTGAAAATAATCTGATGAAAAGGCCAAACACTATACCAATATATTTTTCCCCATATGCCCTTAGGTTTAAAGGTGGCCGTTTGGTAAAGTACTTGTCCGGAAATTTTGAATTCCAGCCAGGCTTCCCCGGGCAGTTTCATTTCAGCATATAATAACAAGCGCTGCTCATCTTTATTCGCATAAATTACGCGCCAAAAATCAAGGGCATCTCCGGCTACCAGTTCATTTTCATCACGCCGGCCCCGTCTTAGGCCAACGCCGCCGATCATCTGATCCAAAAAGCCCCGGATAGACCACAACCACTGTCCATAATACCAACCTTTCCGGCCCCCGATGGTCCAGATTCGTTCCACCGTTACCGGTACATTTTTTAATGTTAATACACGACGGTCTTTAAAACAATTTTCTTCCGGGATTGGTAATAAATGAATT
This sequence comes from Saprospiraceae bacterium, assembly GCA_041917975.1. Classification (GTDB taxonomy): domain Bacteria; phylum Bacteroidota; class Bacteroidia; order Chitinophagales; family Saprospiraceae; genus JAYRWN01. The sequence goes on from JAYRWN010000014.1 coordinate 24,074, forward strand.
AATCCTTTTTCCAAAGCAGGTTCGGATAATGCATCTTTCCAACTGGATGGAACCACGGACTGACTGATTTTTTGGTAAGCTAATTTTACCGCTTCAGCGTAACTAATTAGTTTAACTTGTAGCATTTGCTGGAGGCGCTGGTCATGGCAAATAACCTCCACTTTCATACTGTTAACCAAATTCACCGCCAGTTTGTAACTGGTGGAAGTGACAAAATAAAGCCAGTATGATGATAGTCTGGGCGTCATCACCGGCACGGTAATGATAACCCGTTTCAAGCCCTGCACTTCAGCCAGCTTCAGTAACATGTCCCGATAAGTTAATATTTCCGGCCCGCCAATATCGTAACTCTGACCGTAGGTATCCGGACGCATCATTACACCTCGCAAATAATCTATAACATTGCTGACAGCAATGGGCTGCGAACGTGTATTCAGCCATTTTGGCGCGATCATAACCGGTAATTTTTCGACCAGATCACGGATAATTTCAAAGGAAGCTCCGCCTGATCCAATGATAATGCCCGCCCGCAGAGTAGTCAAAGCATAACGTCCATGACTTAAAATTTCTTCCACCATTTTGCGCGACAATAAATGTTTGGAAAGTTTCTCATCATTTACGATACCACTCAGGTAGATGACTTGCTGTACGCGGGTTTGATTCAGGCGTTCCCGGAAATTGATGGCGGATTGTTTTTCCAGGTCTTCAAAATGACGTGTAGATGCTGACATGGAATGGATCAAGTAATAGGCCACATCGATATCATCAGGTATGACTTTTAAACTCTCAGGAGCCAAAAAATTTATCTCGATAACTTTAATACGCTGTTGGGTATATTTGGAAACATCAAAACGTTGGAGGTCCCTGACACAACAGACCACTTCATGCCCCGCTGCCAGTAATTCCGGCAACATTCTTTTACCAATGTAACCGGTAACCCCGGTGAGTAGTATTTTCATATTATTTCATTTTTTATTTGATGGTGGAAATGCCACCGTCAACATGGAATACCTGTCCGGTAACCCAACCAGATTTACCGGTCAATAGAAATTCGGCAGCATGAGCTACATCACTTGGCGTTCCTATTCTTTTTAATGGGTGACGCTGTGCATTGGTTTCTCTTTTGTCCACACTGTTTAACAACGGTGCGGCCAGAGGTGTATCGGTTAGAGAGGGGGCAATACAGTTCACGCGGATAGCAGGAGCTAATTCCGCAGCCAAAGCCCTTGTTAGGCCTTCAATGGCTCCCTTTGAGGCCGATACCATCGAGTGAAA
>JAYRWN010000015.1:0-2998 GCA_041917975.1 Saprospiraceae bacterium
GTTCTAAAGCGCCGCGCAAATATGTTTTTGCAGCACGAGATCGTATGGATACGGAATATGACCGCGTTCGTTCGGTACGGGATAAACAGTACCGTTACATCCGTAACTTTATGCCTGAAAAACCTTATTATCAAGAGATAGAATACCGGTTGAGCATTCCTTCCATGAAGGAAATTCTCCAGTTACGCAATCTAAATATGTTACCCGTTACTACGGCTAACTGGTTTAAAACAAAACCGGCAGAAGAACTTTACGATGTACAAGCAGACCCTTATGAATTTAATAATTTAGCCGAAAATCCACAATTTGTTCCGCAGCTGAATACCCTACGAAAAGCGTTTGAAGGCTGGTCACAGACCTACACGGATTTTGGGTCTATTCCGGAAAAAGAAATGATCCACAACATGTGGCAAGGACAACAAGTTATGCCCGAAACTTCAAAACCAAAAATTCTGGTTCAAGGCAAACGAATTACACTTAATTGTAGCACCCCAGGAGCTTCTCTGGCTTATCAAATCATTACAGCTGAATTCAATCCGGCGCCGACAAAAGTAATTCAGAGCTGGGACCAAGGCGTTGTGCAACGCCCTGACCAACAAGGTAAAAGTGTGGTAATTTCATCGCGATGGGAGATTTATCAAAAACCACTTAAAATTAAATTAAATCCCGGCGATACACTGAAAGTCCAGGCTCACCGGATAGGTTATGCTCCGGCTTTTAATGCTATGGTGGGCTCCTAATTTATTTCTGTTACTTTTATCGGGTTTTGAATTGATCAGGATGGAGTTGCGGTTATCATCAGGGTATGATCAGATATTAAAGATGGCATTGCCCATCTCTCTGGCCTTATTAGTTCCTCAAATCAATTTTATAACCAACAATATATTTCTTGGTTTTCTTGGAGAACGGGAGTTAGCCTGTGCCGGGATTACCGGGGTGTATTATCTGACTTTTGCCGTCATTGGAAGTGGATTGAACAATGGTTTACAGGCATTAATTGCCCGCCGTGCAGGCCAAAATTTGCCTAAAGAAATCGGACGGTTATTTTATCATGGCGTGTGGGTCGCATTGCTTACAGCAGCTTTAGGCATCATAACGACTTATGCGGTAGCTCCTTTTTTGTTTAGAGCGGTGATCCATGATCAGCAAATTGCCACCCAGGTTATTCACTTCTTGTTGATTCGCATTTGGGGTTTGCCCCTCCTGTATCTCTATGTGATGCGCAATGCTCTGTTGGTAGGTACCAATCAAACCCGTTTTTTAGTGTGGGGCACACTTGTGGAAGCCATAATTAATATCCTTTTAGATTATTTATTGATTTTTGGTCATTGGGGTTTTCCGGCTTTAGGGTTTAATGGTGCGGCGTATGCTTCCATTTTGGCAGAAGCGGGAGGTTTGTTGGTTATCTATTTAATTATCCACCAAAAAGGTATGCATCGCACTTTTGCTTTATTTGAAGAATTTAAATTGGATAAAGGTGTATTGATGCTGATCTTATCCATCTCCACACCTTTGGTCTTGCAATATGCCATAAGTATTGCTACCTGGGAATATTTCTATATCTTGGTTGAACATTATGGGCCACGGGCATTAGCCATCAGCAACACCATGCGTAATATTTTCGGATTATTTGGGGTTTTTTGTTGGTCTTTTGCTGCAACCTCCAATACGATGGTTAGCAATATGATCGGGCAGGGTAAATCAGATGAAATCTTACCCTTAGTAAGAAAAATTGCCTCCTTAAGTTTTATGATAGCCCTGGTTATTTTCCTGTTGCTTAATGTAGCTCCGCAGCTCTTTTTAGCCATCTATGGTCAGGGAGACGCATTTGTGCAGGAAGCCATTCCCATTGTGCGGATAGTATCCGTAGCCCTCTTAATTATGTCTTTTGGAACCGTATGGCTAAATTCAGTTACCGGTACGGGTAATTCAAGGGTAAATTTAATCATCGAGTTGGTGACCATTGTCTTGTATTTGGTTTATGTCTATTTTACCCTTGAACATTTTCATCTGCCCTTGACCTGGGGTTGGGCCAGTGAATGGGTGTATTGGTTGAGTATGTTTACGATGTCTTATTTTTATATGCAAAGCGGCCGTTGGCGTAATAAAATAATTTAACCATGACCAGAATCGGATTTAAAATGCAGTTAAAGACTGGCAAAAGGAATGAATATAAACGGCGGCACGATACCATTTGGCCTGAACTGGTTAAATTATTAAAAGACGCGGGGATTAACGATTACGTCATTTTTCTGGACGAAGAAACGTTGGGATTATTTGCCACTCTGACCATTGATGATCCATCCCGGTTAGCAGAATTACCTAAAAATCCCGTCGTGCAGCGTTGGTGGAGTTATATGGCTGATCTTATGGAGACTAATGCTGATCAATCTCCTTTATCCAAACCATTGCAAGAAATGTTTTATTTGCATTAGTGCCAGATCTGCAATTTAAAATTAAAAAACTCAGCTGATTTAATTCCTGAAATTTCAGGACTACACACAAGCGTAGTGCAGAAATATTTAGTCCTAAAGCCAATGTGTCTTTGATGAGTGTATGGCCGATTAGGATAAGTTGTACAAGTTTGACTAATTTATTCGATGATTATTTTACCACACTCCCAACCTTCCCTCGGCCTCTCACTTGTTTGGTTACGGTTAGTTCGGCAGAGGGTTATTCCAATCAGCAAACCAAATACCCTGCATCACGATTTGACACTTAAACTTTTGTGTTGTTTGCATCTGATTTGGATAGATTGATTTATTCAAGAGAATGAAAATAATCACGGCCCGTTCCTTAGCCAAACGTTAGTTTAGCCAGGGCCTTTTGTTATCTTAGCGTGATACATAAACCAAAGTTTTGGCCATGAAAAAATTGATCACCATTCTAACCATATTAGCCTCCGGCCTACCTGCTTTTTCACAATTAACGGTTGGAAATTTGCGCATAGAAAATCTGGTAAATCCAATAGGACTGGATAATCAGCAGCCCCGTTTTA
>JAYRWN010000016.1:0-6247 GCA_041917975.1 Saprospiraceae bacterium
CAAGGTATCCACCATACCCCAAAGGCCATTGGTTTGAACTTTGGCTGCCAAGCCTGAAAAATCTTCTGCCTGTTCATAGGAAGCCGGAATAATAATTTGCCCCTGTTTATCCAGGAATCCCCAATAGTCTCCTATTCTCACCTTTGCCCGGCCATAATGAAAATCTCCCACCGATTCCCAGAGAGAATCTGCTGAAAGCAAGTGGCCTTGTTTATTGATGAAATTGTAACCGCGGCCGAATTGCCACACCACACCTAATCCTTCGCGGAAAGGAGCCGCACCCTTATAAACCGGGGGAATTACCCAGGCGCCGGTTTGGTCAATATAGCCCCATAACCCACCGTCACTTGCCGGACAAAGCCCTTCTGAAAATTCCCCCAAGGCATCGAAGGTAGCAGCTATGGCTACTTTTCCTTCCATATTTAGCATACCCCATTTGTGGGAGGGTGGGAGATAATCCTCCAAATAGTGTGTTTTGTCGGAAGTGGGGTCAACAGGCAAATTTTCTTCGGACTCTGCTTGCTCTTGTTTACAGGCAGTTACCAAGACAAACAGCAAAACTACACTCACCAAATAACTTTTAACCATTGAATGATCATTTCTGAAACAAAAATGTGTATTTCAAACGTTTGAGGTTTAATAAGGGTTTATATGTTTTGGAGTAATGTCCTGTTTTTAATTTTGATTTTAAACCAAAATTCCGGATGGAATAAATATAATGCCAAAGATGGTTCCTTCACCATCATGATGCCAGATAAGGTTGTGGAAAAAACCGTTACAGCCCAAACTCCGGTGGGTATTTTGGAATACCGGGTAAATTATGCTGAATTACGGGATACCTCAGAGGCAAATTTTTTGTTTGCTGTCAACTATTGTGATTACCCGGTTTATTTAGCTGATTCCATTGATTTGAGTGAAGAATTATTTACGTCTACCATCGAGGAGCATTTAGAGCAAGTAAAGGGTGAACTGATCTACGAATCGAATGATATCACCTATGGTGTCCAGGGTAAAGTCTGGCGAATTCATTACAACCAAGGGCGCTATGTACTCCGATGCAGGGCTTTTGTTCACAAAAACCGGTTCTATGCCCTCCAGACTTTCGGGTTGAATCGAACAACAAATGAACATTCAGACCGTTTTTTCAATTCTTTTATCCTGACTAAATCCTAAATAAAACAGGGTCGTAAAAAACAACCCTGTTACTAAGACTTGTCAAGAACAAATTCTGGCTTAAAATTTATATCTTAAACCTTGCTCTTACGTACACTTCCCAATCATGCCCGTTGATTGTATTGAAAGTGTCTGATTTTGGGTAAACAAGCCTTTTTAAATCCCCATATTTTATAATATACTCACTTCCTAAATATATAAACATTTCATCATTAACACAAAATAATTATCGTCTTATTTTTTTTCTACAAGGTTACTCAGGGCTATTTTAATGGAATCCAACAGTTCCTGGACCTGTTCACGGTGAGTTCTAAAACTCATAAATGCTGCTCTTAGCCATAGTTGCCCTTGTATGCTGGTAGAAGAAATAAACACCGGAGCATGGTCATGAATATACTCCAGGATAGTTTTATTCTTTATATCATCTGAGAGACGATATAAAAGTATAGAAAGATCAGGTGGCCCCACGGTGATAAATCCAAGCGCTTTTATTTCATGATAAAACCAGTTTGCCAATGAGAGTTTCTCCTCCAACGTGTCGCGAAATGCACCCACACCATACAAATAAAACGGCAACCACATGCGCAAACCCCGAAAATGTTTTGTTAGTTCGGGAGAGATGTCCGCCGGAGAGAGCTCTTCGGGTATTTGATAAGCATCCTGCATGTAACTGGCCTGGTAATAATGTGACTTGAGCACGCTATCAGTATGGCGAATGATCACTGCGCCTGTACCATACGGCAAAAAAAAGCCTTTATGCGGGTCCAATACAAAAGAGTCACTCTCGGATACCCCTTTCATCTGTTCTTTCAGCGTGTCCAGGAGAAGAAAAGCGCCGCCATAAGCACCATCTACATGAAACCATAAAGCATGTTTTTTGCAGATTTGACTAATCGTTGCGATTGGATCGATAGCCCCGGCATCGGTGGTACCCAAAGAACCTACAACTATGGATGGTACAAAACTATTCGCCTTGTCTTCGAGGATCAGTTGTTCCAGATGTTCAGTATTCATACGAAACCTTTCATCCATGTCGACTATCCGCACAACGGCCCTCCCTAAACCACATATACGCATAGCTTTATGGACACAATGGTGCACATGATTTGTTAGATAAATGCAGACGGTCTGCGGTGCAAAGTCTAATAAATTCAAATGGTCCCGTGCTGCTACCAGAGCGGTCAAATTGGCTAATGAGCCTCCCGAAGCCAGATGCCCGCAGGCGTCTTTAGGATAACCTGCCAGGCCAATCATCCAGCGTATCAGTTCGTTTTCTAACTTGACAGCCCCTGGGCTCGCATAATAAATACCGGCGTAACTATTAGTGACGTCAGCGATAAAATCGCCTAATGCTGCCGCAAAAACTCCGCCACCCGGCACATAACCCAGATGTCGTCCGGAAGCAGGCTTGATGCCGGGGAGCACCACCTTGCTTTTTATCCATTCTAAGGCCGATTCGATGGTCTGACCTTTTTCAGGCATGGTAAATCCAAATCCTACTCCAAAATCAGCATCTGGCTTTTCATAAGCTCTTGTTGACTTCAGTTCTTGTAAATAGGTTTCGGTGAAGGCAAATACCTCTTCTGACCAGTGTTTTCTGGTAAAGGCATCATCTTCCAGCGGTCGATAAAATTTTTCAAATTCTTCCTGCATCATTCCCACGATTGAATTAATAAGCGAACCAAATCAATTTTTTGAACATTTAGGAATTCTCTTTCTTTATATTGCCAAAAAATACCGGTAACGATTTGGGCTGGCGAAAATGCCTTATTTTGGCCCAGATTAGCGGAAGCCTTATGTCAAAAAAAATTCTTGTTTTTCCCGGCTCGTTTGACCCCATAACTTTAGGACATGTGGACTTAGCCATCCGGGCATTACCATTGTTTGATGAAATTATCGTGGCCGTGGGTTTGAACACTCAGAAGGAATACTTATTCAGTCTGGAGCAAAGGTTAAATTGGCTGGAACAAGTATTTAATGAATATCAAAAAATTCGAATCGATTATTTCGAAGGTTTAACCGTAGAATACTGTAAAAAAGTCAAGGCAAATTATATCCTAAGAGGATTGCGTAATTCATCCGATTTTGATTATGAAAAAACCATTTCGCAATTAAATCATATCATTGGTGATGACTTGGAGACCATCTTTTTTATCAGTAGGCCTGAATTTTCGCACATCAGCAGTACCATAGTCAGAGAAATTATCATGGGCAATGGGGATGCATCTCCCTTTATACCCAGTCAAATAATAATTCAAAAAAAATAATTTAGCAACCATGAGTAATGGAGTTTTTACTATCCCCCCATTAGTTAATGAGCCCGTTGATTCCTTTAAACCCGGCAGTGCCGAAAGAATCACCTTATTAGGAAAAATGAAGGCTCTAAAAAATGAAGTCAGAGAAATACCGATGATCATCGCCGGGCAAGAAATAACTACCGGCCAAAAGGGCCTCATTCACCCTCCCCACGAAAGGCATCATTTAATAGGAGAATTTCATCGGGGGGATGAAACCCATGTGAAGCAAGCGATTGACGCAGCTTTAAAAGCAAAACCTGCTTGGGAAAACCTGCCATGGGAAGAGCGCGCTGCGGTCTTTCTCAAAGCTGCCGACTTGTTGACCGGATCTTTCCGTGCTGAAATGAATGCAGCTACCATGCTTTGCCAAAGTAAAAATGCATTCCAATCTGAAATAGATGCGGTTTGTGAGCTCGCTGATTTTTTCCGGTTTAATGCCCTCTTCATGCAAACGATGTATGAACAACAACCCTTATCCGCCAAACAAACCTGGAATAAACTGGAATATCGCGCTCTGGAAGGATTTGTTTTTGCTATTACCCCATTCAATTTCACTTCTATCGCTGGTAATCTACCCTCCGCGCCAGCCATAATGGGTAATACCGTTGTATGGAAACCTGCCGAAACTCAAATTTATTCAGCGTATGTGATCATGAAGGTGTTCCAGGCAGCTGGGCTGCCGCCAGGGGTGATCAATCTGGTATTTGCCTCCGGACCAATGTCAAGTAAAGTCGTACTTAATCACCCGGAATTTTCCGGTATACATTTCACTGGCAGTACTGGAGTTTTTCAGACGCTGTGGAAAACCATCGGTTCTAACATAAACAATTATCGTTCTTATCCACGTATAGTAGGGGAGACCGGGGGGAAGGATTTTGTTTTGGCTCATCCTTCAGCTGATCCGGTAGCGGTGGCCGTAGCTTTAGCCCGAGGTGCTTTTGAATACCAGGGCCAGAAGTGTTCAGCCGCTTCGCGTGCTTATATCCCTAGATCTTTATATAAATCTATCCGTGAACGTTTAGTACATGATGTACAATCCTTTAAAATGGGTAGCCCGGAAAACTTTAGTAATTTTATTAATGCGGTGATTGATGAAAAAGCTTTTGATAATATTACCAATTACATTGCCCGGGCTAAGCTAGATCCGCACGTGAAGATTCTTGCCGGAAGTGGTTATGATAAATCGGAAGGCTATTTTATAGAACCGACCATCTTGCAAGTGGATGACCCCCGCTATGTAACGATGTGTGAAGAATTGTTTGGTCCGGTCTTAACACTTTATGTCTACGATGATCAAAAATGGCGAGATGTTTTGATCCTGGTGGATACTACCTCTCCGTACGCCTTGACCGGAGCTATCTTTGCTCAAGACCGTTATGTTATTCAGGAAGCCACTCAAGCATTGCGTCACTCGGCTGGTAATTTTTATATTAATGATAAACCTACCGGAGCAGTGGTAGGCCAACAACCATTTGGCGGAGCCAGAGCCTCCGGGACGAATGATAAAGCTGGTTCTATTCTTAATCTTTACCGCTGGGTCTCACCGCGTACCATTAAAGAAAATTTTGACCCACCTTTAGATTTTCGCTATCCTTTTTTGGCAGAATAAATTAAAAATTCCAGCAAAAAGGTATTTACTAAAAGGGAGCATCTCGGATAATCTTTTGCAGAAACTCGTGAACCAAAACCGGTTTTAAGAGAATAGTGAAAGCCATACCGGTAAGTGCACCATATAAGTGTGCATCGTGATCTATACGTTCATGGTAGGATTTACGACTGGCATAATGCGAATAAACCACGTAGAGTATGGCAAATAAAAATGCTGGAATTGGGATAATAAAAAAAAGAAGCAGCATATTCCAAGGTTCAAAAAGGATAAAGGCAAATAGAATTCCCGCTATGGCCCCGGATGCTCCCACACTGGCAAATCCTGAATTCAGCCTGTGCTTCTGATAAGTGACCAAGTTAGCCAGAACCATCGATAAAATATACAGCAAACCGTAAAGAACACCGCCCTTTAAATGCCCAAATTCGTATTTGTACCAACTTTCTACGTAGGCACCAAATGAATAAAGCACGTATAAGTTTATTAATAGATGTGTCCAGTCAGCATGTAAAAATCCAGCCGTAAGCCAGCGGTATATTTGGTTATTTTTTGATTCCACATAAGGCCGGTGTATTAGTTTTTCCATAAGCTCATCATTCTGGAAAGCCAAATAAGAAACAAGCCCGGTGATAAGAATAATAAAAAGTGTAACAGACATATTTGAATTGAATATGAGGTCTTGGTCGTCAAAAAAAACCGTAAGATAGTATAATTACCCAAGGTTAGAACAAGCACAAAATAAGGCCTGGTAGTTTTCTTTAATTTAACAATGCCTCACGAAATAACAGACCTTTCCTTGCATCATAATCCGGTTTTATCCTACGGCGGTATAACTCTTTTTTATAGGGAAATTGGCGGGCATCAATTATAAAAACTTTGCAGCCGATGGCTTTTTTCAACTCATCATTATTGTCCCGCCAGCATTGGGCCATTTCATAAGCAGTCCCATTGTAATCACTCATCCAACGATCATCAAACATTACTTCTAAATACAAAATACCATTGCGGTAATCCAGCAACTTGGAATATAAGCCAAAACCGATGCGATAAAGTTGGTCAGTCTGAAATAAATGGCGCCTGTTTATTTCTTCTAGGTTCATATGGCTATGAACAGCAGAAATTATGCCATATAATCTTAATCCATAATACATAAAAATTAATAGAATGGAAG
>JAYRWN010000017.1:0-7695 GCA_041917975.1 Saprospiraceae bacterium
AACCAGCGGGCGGATTTCAGAGAAACGTTTCGCAAAGCTTTTACCATCAATCCGCTGGCCTTTGCCCTCTTGAACGATGAGGATTTAAAAGAACTGATGGATCAGAGCCGCACCCACTTTACGGTATTGCGGGAGGTGCTGCACGGGCATCTGGCTACCCTGGATATAGATTTGCGTCACATCTACCTTGAGCCGTCTTTTTTTTCTCCCAATTATGGCATTCAGGGACGACTTGACCTATTTCATTTGAAGATGCCTTTCCGCACGGACGTTATCGAATTAAAAAGCGGGAAACTCTACCATGCCAATTCCTACGGGCTGAATGTCAATCATTACATCCAAACCATTTTGTACGATTTGCTGGTGCGCTCCATCTACCAATCCCGCAGGTCCAACAGTTATATCCTCTATTCGGGTTTACCCGACAAACCGCTGCGTTACGCTCCGGTCATTCATACCCAGCAAAAAGAGGCGATGCAGCTGCGTAATGACCTGATCATCTTCGAAAAAATGCTTACCCGCCTGTCTCCACTGAAGCGGGGCTATTTTGATCAGTTGGACCCTGATCAATACCCTTATTTGCAGGGGTTCGGCCGCCGTGATCTGGACAAGTTCGTGCAGGTGTACCGGTCCCTGGATTCGCTGGAGAAGTCATTGTTTAAACACTATATTCGATTCATCGCCACCGAACAGCATTTGGCCAAAACCGGCGTGGAAGGGGCTGCCGAGATCAACGGACTGGCCGCATTGTGGTTAGCTACCGCTGAGGAAAAAACCGCCAGATATGAGATGTTGACCGGATTAAAATTGTCCGGGCTGCAATGGCAGGAAGGCACACCGACACTCACTCTGGAACGCCTGCCAGGTCAGGAAACCCTTACCAATTTTCGCACCGGCGATATCGCCGTTCTTTATGCCACGCTGCCGCGGGCGAGTCGCATCACGCCGGTGGAAAATCAGATCTTTAAATGTACCCTGATTGACTTGTCAGAGACCAGGGTACAGGTGCGCTTGCGCAACAAGCAGGTGCAGGGGGATCTTTTTAAAGATGCTGCGTTTTGGAACCTGGAGAAAGACATCCTGGACAGCAGTTTTGTGCAGATGTACCAAGGCCTTTTCCAGTTTGCCCAGGCGCCGGTGCGGTTCCGGGAGCTCTTGTTGGGCCGACGCGCTCCGGAAGCCCCGGCACCCTTGTTTACACCCCCCCATTTTGACTACCTTACCGCCGAACAAACCGCTCTATTGGGGCAAATCATTTCCGCCCGGGAATATTTTTTATTATGGGGTCCTCCCGGTACCGGTAAAACCAGCACCATGATCCGGGCTTTAGTACAACATTATTTGACGGGAAGTACCGACCAATTGTTATTGCTGGCTTACACCAATCGCGCTGTGGACGAGCTCTGTGAGGCGCTGGAGTTATTACCGGCATCCATGGCGGGTGCTTATTTGCGTATCGGTTCGCGTTACAGCACAGCACCAGCCTTCCGGCATCGTCTGCTGGATGTGCAAATCGAAAAATTATCCACCCGGGGTGAGTTGTTGAATCTGCTGGCTGCCCATCGCATCATCGTAGCCACCGTATCCAGCCTGAATGCACGCACCGAAATATTTCAGCTTAAATTTTTTCAGCTCGCCCTGATCGATGAAGCGTCCCAGCTGTTAGATCCCAATCTGCTGGGACTGCTGACCAGAATACCCAAATGGGTGCTCATCGGTGACCACCAACAGCTCCCGGCGGTCGTGGCACAGCGGGCGGAGAATACCGCGGTGGAGGATGAGCGACTGCACGAGTTAGGATTTCACAACCTGCGTGATTCCTTTTTCGAGCGGTTATACCGGCGGGCCCAGGATCAATCCTGGACCTGGGCTTATGGCCAGCTCAGCCAGCAGGGCCGCATGCACCAGGACCTGATGGCCTTTCCAAACCGGATGTTTTATCAGGGCAGCCTGAGTGTCCTCAATAAATTGCCCAGCTTGTATCAAGCCCTGACCGGTGCCCTGGATTACCACCTTCCAGAGCAAGCCAGCCCTTTGGAGCAACTCCTGGCCAGCAAGCGCCTGGTGTATATTCCCACCGGCATTGATCTGCAGGATCACCATAAAACCAACCGCTATGAGGCCCAGGCCGTGGTGCAGGTGATCCGGAGTTTTAACCGCTTGCGCGAAAAAAACGACCAACACCCCAGCTTGCAGTCTATAGGGGTCATCACCCCCTACCGTGCCCAGATCGCCCTCATCCGCCAGCACTTGCATCTGGCGGACCTGCTCACCCCGGAATTGACCATTGATACGGTGGAGCGCTACCAGGGGGGCGCCAAAGACATCATCATCATCTCGCTGTGTACCAACCATTTGCGCCAATTGGAGCAGTTAATATCCCTGTCCGATGAAGGGGTAGACCGCAAACTGAACGTAGCGCTGACCAGGGCCAGGTACCACTTGGTGGTGATCGGCAACCGGGAAATTCTGAGTCAAAACCCGGTGTATGCCCAGCTGATGGAGGTGTTATATCTTTATCCGCTGGAACACCTGTAAGTTTCTTTTACAATCTAAAAGTTTATGAAAACCTATTCTGCCCAGTCGTATGAAGTGTAGGAAACGTATATCTTTTGCAGTTCAGCCATCCGGATGTTTTTCTTAAACTAAAAGAGCTGCAATCGGAATCAAGAAGATCATTTCAAACAAAAAAAATTTATAAGTCATTATTGTTCCATGGACATGATTATATTTGGTGTTAGTTTATTGTTTTTTTGAAAAACCAATGATATGTTAGCCAACTTGCCCTGGTGGCAACGTCCTCCATCGTGCCTGGTCTTAACTTTACTGGTGTTCGGGGCATCATTTTTTCCGGAACACACTTTTGCTCAAACGTTTAATGGTAGCACGACTAACACCGCCGGTAACAGCATGATCCCTTCGGTAAATACCGGAGGTTGTGGTGTTGAGCCCCAGACGGCAGGTACCGGTGGTACGCGTTTCAACTGCGCCGTTGCCGGTGTTGTACCTGGAAATGTGCTTGACCGGGTCAATGTTAATTTAACACATACGTCTACCGGCGAACTGGATATATTCTTGGTTTCACCCTCTGGAGCTGTATTAGAATTGAGCACGGATAACGGGGGGAGTGGTGATAATTTTACCAACACGGTGTTCCGTGATAATGCGCCCACAAGTATTACCGCAGGGACAGCGCCCTTTACCGGCTCTTTTCGTCCGGAGGGTACGTTGATTGCTGTAAACTGTGGCATTACGATCACACCGACGGTTACTACGGTCGTGGGCATGGGGGACCACTGCTGGCACCTGGCAATTACTTATTTTAGATGATGCCGGGGCCGAAGTTGGGACTATGATCAATTGGTCATTAACCTTCGTCATTCCCCCTTCTCAAACGTATAATGGTAGCACTACTAACACAGCCGGTAACAGCATGATCCCTTCGGTAAATACCGGAGGTTGCGGTGTCGAGCCTCAGACGGCGGCAACCGGCGGTACCCGTTTCAACTGCACCGTTGCCGGTGTTGTAGCAGGAAGTGTGCTTTACCGGGTCAATGTTAATTTTACGCATACATTTACCGGCGATCTGGATATGTTCCTGGTTTCACCTGCCGGAGCTGTATTAGAATTGAGCACGGATAACGGGGGTGGTGGTGATAATTTTACCAACACGGTGTTCCGTGATAACGCGCTTATAAATATTACTGCAGGAATCCCTCCTTTTTCCGGCCCTTTTCGCCCGGAGGGTACATTAACAGCTACAACGTGTGGCATCACCGTCACACCTACAGTGACCACGCTTTTGGCTATGGGGACCACCACTGGCACCTGGCAATTACTTATTTTGGATGATGTCGGAGCTGATGCTGGGGCTATGATCAATTGGTCGCTAACCTTCGTCAATTCCCTATCAAAGGATGTTGATGGCGATGGTTATACCGATGGGGTCACCACCATGAGTTTTCCACCTCCGCCAGGTTATGACATAGTGGCATTAACGGGAGATTGTAACGACAATGACCCGGCCATTAACCCCGGCGCAACTGAAATCTGTGAGGACAATGTGGACAACAATTGCAACGGTCAGGTAGATGAACCCGGTTGTGTAACCCCCATTCCGACGCTGGGCACCTGGGCGGTGTGGAGTTTAATGATCCTGCTGGCCATCAGCGGCGTCGCTTTTTTGAGAAGCCGGGTGATCACTTTTTCTAATCCTTCCAAATCCTGAATATCATGAAAACTATATTTTATATCTTCATTTTTACCGGATTGTTTTTAAGTATTGCCCCTGGCCAATTACCAGCTCAATCCACTCAAAGCCAGTCCCCCGCTTTTACGGCAGATATGGCCAAAATGAATAAATTTAAAAACCTACTCGGAGCTTATAAAAATAAAGTTCTAACGGACCAGGAATTTGCGGGTTATTTTGCCAGTACCATCAGCAATCTGGAGACTCTCAAAAAAGTCAGGGACACTATGAAAACAAATGCCAATTATGATGGTCCCTATGTGGACGAGTTGATCCTGGGGATCGAAGAAAAATTAAAAAGCAACGTCCAGGCTCCGGCCAAAAAAGGTTAATCTTGGCCAAGGTGTCCGGTTGTACCAAGTCCAGTCAATATTTTTGATGACGAGGAAGGCTGTTTCTTAATTCAAACCGCTTTTTTTATAGTTTTGAAGAATCGACAGTTTAGGTCGCACAAAAGCTATAGGTAAATGCGTATAATAAACATTCAAGGTCTTCTATTCTTCCAGATTGCGGTGCACTTTTTTGCACCCAACCTGACCGCTCAATCCACCACGTGGAAGGAGGTCGCCCCGGTATTTTATAAACATTGTGGTGCCTGTCACCGGCCTGGCGGCATCGGTCCCTTTAACATTCTGGATTATCAGGTAGCCAGCAGTTTGGCCCGGGGCATCCAATTCGTGGTGGAACGGCGTGAAATGCCGCCCTGGCCGGCTGATCCCACCTACCGGCACTACAGTCAAGAGAGAGTGCTCAATGACACTGAAATCAAGACCATTGTCAACTGGGTTAACCAGGGCGCTTCGGCGGGAGACCTGACCCAGGCGCCTGTGCCCCCTTCCTACGCTAATGGACCGGCCATTCAAGACCCAGACCTGGTGGTCAAAATGCCCGCTTTCACCGTGAACACGCACCATGATCTGTACCAGTGTTTTGTTATCCCCACCGGCCTGAGCGAAGAACGGTTCATCACTGCGGTGGAGGTCATCCCGGGGAATGAAAAAGTAGTACACCATGTGCAGGTGTTTATGGATCCTACCGGAGCCAGCCTGGCCAGGGATGCGGCTACTCCGGAGCCGGGGTATACCTGTTTCGGAGGGGTATTTAGCGGTGGGTCACAACTGATCGGCGGATGGGTACCCGGCGCGAAGGCCTCTTTTTACCCCCGGGGCATCGGCGCTAAACTGCCCGCCCAGGCCTACATCATCATCCAGGTCCATTATCCCGGGGGCATCAACAATCAGGTGGACACCACCCAGGTCCGCTTCAAACTGACCAAACAAAAATTACGCGAATTAACTTTTTCTCCTATCCTCAATTATTTAGGCCCTGCGGGTAATTTTGGCGGCCTGGAGAATGGCCCGCTGTTTATCCCGGCTAATACTGTCAAGTTGTTTACCGCCCGCTTCGACATTCCTCAAAACTTTCACGCCTCCGCCGTCTCTGTTTTTCCGCACATGCACCTGATCGGCAAGTCCATCGAAAGTTTTGCGGTGACGCCGACAGGAGATACCATTCCGCTGGTGCGCATTAACGATTGGGACTTCCATTGGCAACTGACCTATGATTTTCAGAAATTAATTCCTTTGCCGGGGGGCAGCAAACTGTACGCCCGCGCGGTGTATGATAACACCTCCGCCAACCTGGACAATCCCTTTTCTCCTCCCCAAAATATTTCGGGCGGTGATGCGACTACTAACGAAATGTTGCTGGTGTATTTTGCCTATGTCGCGTACCAGCCGGGTGATGAGGATGTAGTGATCGACAGCAGCTTGTTAGTAACTACGGCTACCCAGGAGCGGCTTGCGGATTTTCCCCAAGTCCGCCTGTTTCCTAACCCGGTTAGTTCTGGTCACGCTATATTTTTAGCCTGGTCAGCGGATCCCGGATCGGTAAAGGTGAGTATTCACAATCAACAGGGCCAAACCGTCTGGCGGACCTCAGAAACTCAGCGGCACAGTCATATCCTGCGTTTGCCGGAAGTCAATCTGCAGCCCGGATTTTATGTATTGAAAATACAAGGGCCGCAAGGCGTGATGACCCGCAAACTGATCGTTCATTAATGGCGCGGATTGGCCGCTTTATTGTTTCATCATCCGGACCCTCCGGGCCATCCTTTGTTTCTTAAATATCGCTTTGACCGCCAAGATGAATAAAAAGATTACCACCGCGGTCCCAGCTACCAGCACTACAGTCGCTAATGCTGTGCTTCCATTGCACGAAATAGAACATGACAAATACGCCACGATAATCAACAGATAAAAAGCTAAGGCCAATGATAAAAGCAACAACAAGACTTGCCATACGGTTATCGGTGGTCGCTCCTCAGCCAGGTAGTTTTTTAACTCATTTTTCCATTCTTTTATGGATCTGAGCCAGCCTTTTTTTTCCACTTTTTGGGCACCATGGACCATGAACGACGCTTGTCCAACCGGAGCATCTTGCGTCCGGACCAGATAATCACACCCGGATACGGTGAGCTGTAGCACCATAATATAAGCCGTTACTGCGAATACAAAATCCCCGGTTTTTCGTCGGGCGAAATGCGACCACCATTTCAGACGCGGGCTGTCGCGATCCGGATAGACGACGATGGCCAACCCCATAGCCAATAATGCCAGATAAATAATGTATGGATGTATTTGTCCTATCCAGCCCCATAACTGCACGCCTTGCCATACAGCCAGGATACCTGATGAAACCTGGATGCCGGCGATCCACCACCGCGCTTCAATTGGGTGCGCGCCAGCCCAAGATGCGTATTTTTTCATGACAGAATATTTTGCAGACAAGATAAAGATAAGCGTGGAGGGCCAGATACCTAATATATTTAATAGGCATAATGCCAATGAAATCCCGGTCAGATTAAGTATCTTAATGGATAAGATAAACCACAAATGATCAGGTTGTTATTCTCACTGTTTTTTATCTGGACTCAGTTTGGTTGGAGTCAGCAAACGTCCTTTTATGCCGGAGCAGCCTCCATGAATATCACACCTGCCTTTCCCGTACCGCTGAGTGGGTATGCGGACCGTGCTCAGCCTTCCCAAGGCGTTCACGATTCCATTTATGCCCGGGCATTCGTCTTTGAGCAAGGGGCTGCTAAAGCTTGCATCATTCAGGCGGATTTAATCGGGTTTTCCTTTGAATTTGTGGAAGAATTAACGGCTCAGATAGAAATTAATACCGGTATACCAGCTAAAAATTGCCTGTTGGTGGCGGCACATAATCATGGGGGGCCCTCCACCCGCGCTTATGGCGAAACGGCCACGGATCATCTGACCGCCTATCTGGACCAGTTAAAAAAGTCCCTGGTGGATGCGGTTCAGATGGCGTGGGGCAGGCGTGAGCCAGCCCGGATCGGTTATGGGGAAGGTCTGTGCCGGATGAATATCAACCGCAGAGCCCGGCATGCCGAGGGAGGTATTTGGCTGGGACGCAATCCGGAT
>JAYRWN010000018.1:0-2998 GCA_041917975.1 Saprospiraceae bacterium
GCGTCAACACACTGCGGATACCATTTATCAGTCAGTAAGAATGGGATGGATGCCATTCTATCCTCAATTTAATCAGAACACCTTGAACTTGTGCCAGGAAGCTATGGATCAAGGGGCGAGCACAAACGAAGCCATTCAAGCTTATGTGATGAATAAGCTGAAAACGCGCCAATTAAACTATGCAGTGAGCGATCCGGAAGCTCCAGAAAACCATCCGCGCGTGTGGTATATTTGGCGAGGTAACGCCATCATGGGCAGTATGAAGGGACATGAGTATGCCTTAAAACATTATTTAGGAACTCATTCCAATGCGATTGCCACAGATGCTGAAGAGCAGACCCAAGAAGTAAAATGGCACGATATAGCGCCTTTGGGTAAAATGGATCTTGTTATTGATTTGAATTTCCGTATGGATTCATCTGCCTTATATTCAGATATTGTATTACCGGCGGCATCATGGTATGAAAAAGCCGACCTAAACAGCACAGACTTACATTCTTTTATCCACCCTCTTGGTCAGGCCATTGCTCCTGTTTGGGAAAGTAAAACAGATTGGGACATATTTAAACAAATAGCCCGGGTGACTAGTGAAATGGCGTTAAAATATTTGCCGGAAATTATGACGGACGTGGTCGCTACACCTTTATCACATGATTCTCCTGGTGAAATTGCACAACCCAAAGTTTTGGATTGGTACAATGATGAATGCGAAGCAAAACCTGGTATAACCACACATAAACTAACCGTCGTAAAAAGGGATTATACAAAACTTTATGCTAAATTCATATCGTTAGGAAAGAACATTCGGGAAAAAGGACTAGGTGCGCACGGCAATCATTATTTCTGTGAAGATGCTTACGATGAAATGCTGGAATCCTATCATTTCCCTACTGAAAAGATCGATGGCACGGTACTTCCTTCCATTAAAGAAGATGAATGGGCTGCTAATGCAGTTTTGCATTTATCCACCCTGACCAATGGAAAATTGAATGTGCGCGCCTATGAGGTCGCCGAAAAACGTACAGGTATGCCTTTAGTTGATCTGGGGCAGGGCAGTAAAGATGTACGTATCCGTTACCCTGACTTATTAGCTCAACCGAGAAGATATAACACCAGTCCTTTATGGTCTGGCCTGATGAATAATGGGCGCGCTTATGCTCCATACACCTACAATGTTGAAAAATTGGTTCCTTGGCGTACCTTGACCGGACGGCAGCATTTTTATCTGGACCATGAACTTTATATTGCTTATGGGGAAAATTTGCCAACGTATAAACCTTCTCCAAAGCCGGAAGCTTACGGCGATCTGAGAACTACTTTGCAGAAAGGTGAAGCAAAAATACTTAACTGTCTTACCCCTCATGGCAAGTGGCACATCCACTCCACTTATATGGAAAATCTGCGTATGCTTACCTTATCCCGCGGGTGTGAGCCGTGCTGGATTAATGAAAAAGATGCAGAAGATTTAGGAATAAAAGATAACGACTGGGTTGAAGTATTTAATGATCATGGGGTGTATTGTACCCGCGCGGTGGTGAGTGCCAGAATCCCAAGAGGCGTTTGTATCGTATATCATGTTCCGGAACGTACTGTCGGTATTCCTAAATCCCAGGAGCGTGGAAACAAACGAGCTGGGGGTCATAACAGTTTCACCAGAATTCATTTAAAACCTAATTTTTTAACCGGCGGCTATGGTCAGTTTTCATATCACTTTAACTATTGGGGCCCTATAGCACCCAACCGGGATACACACGTGATAGTTAAAAAAATGGATAAATTGGTATGGTAACCAGAATTTATAGTCAATTTTTATAAATCGAAAAATAATCACATCATGGATGTTCGTGCACAGATTTCAATGATCTTTCATCTGGATAAATGTATAGGTTGTCATACGTGTTCAATTGCATGTAAAAATATCTGGACCGACCGCAAAGGCGCCGAATACATGTGGTGGAATAATGTAGAAACAAAGCCAGGAACCGGGTACCCTACCAAATGGGAAGACCAGGATATTTATAAAGGTGGTTGGGAAAAAAAGAATGGTCATCTGAATCTTAAAGGTGTTGGCCGCAAAAAAGGATTATTAAATATTTTTCATAATCCACATCTGCCGGTCATTGATGATTATTATGAGCCCTTTACTTATAAATATTTAGATCTAATTGAATCATCTGCCATGGATGATCAACCGACGGCACGACCGGTGTCATTAATTACCGGCAAACCGATTGATATAAAGATGGGTCCTAATTGGGATGACGATCTTAGTGGAACTCCGGACTATGCCAGGAAGGATCCTAATCTGGTTCATTTGTCACCCGCCGAGCAGGAAGCCATGTTTCAATTGGAACGCATGGCGTTCTTTTACCTACCACGCATTTGCAATCATTGTTTGAATCCGGCCTGTGTGGCAGGGTGTCCTTCCGGGGCTATATATAAAAGGGGCGAGGACGGAATCGTGCTGATCAACCAAAAAGTATGTCGGGCCTGGAGGATGTGCGTTACGGCCTGTCCATATAAAAAATCGTATTATAATTGGCATACCGGAAAATCTGAGAAATGTATTCTTTGCTATCCGCGATTGGAAGCCGGTCATGCACCGGCTTGTATGCACTCTTGTGTGGGGCGTATCCGGTATCTTGGTGTTATCCTTTATGATGCGTCCCAAATAGAACATGTCGCATCTTCGGAAACTGGAAATTTGATTGATCAGCAGCTAAGTATTTTTTTGAACCCACATGATCCTAAAGTTATTGAAGCAGCAAAACAAAATGGTATTCCAGATTCGACAATTAAAGCTGCACAGAATTCCCCATCTTATAAGTTCATCAAAGAATGGGGTTTAGCATTACCATTGCATTCAGAATTCAGAACAATGCCTATGCTATTTTATGTTCCGCCTTTATTGCCCGTGATGGCATCTTTAAGTTCTCAAAATTCAGTACAAGGTGAGAAATTGGATCCTATCGCGAAATTCTGGCAGGATACCTGGTTA
>JAYRWN010000019.1:0-12447 GCA_041917975.1 Saprospiraceae bacterium
CGCAATATGTTGTTAA
Organism: Saprospiraceae bacterium; assembly: GCA_041917975.1. Classification (GTDB taxonomy): domain Bacteria; phylum Bacteroidota; class Bacteroidia; order Chitinophagales; family Saprospiraceae; genus JAYRWN01. Next base: position 17 of record JAYRWN010000019.1, read on the forward strand.
ACGGATCCTGGGCAGTCAGGCTCCACCCGGTCGTTTGGCATTGTGTCCGCTAAGCAATGGATAGCGGGTTGGCCGGATTAAACGGTTTGATCAAGGTTGCCCACAGAAATCGTGCTGCCCTTAATTTGGCCACTTCAGTCAAAAAATCCATACCTACGCCCCAAAAAAAAGACAAGCGGGGTGCAAAATCATCTATGTGTAACCCGGTGCGCAGGGCAGCCCGCACATAGTCCAGCCCGTCAGCCAGCGTGTACGCTAATTCCAAGGCTGCTCCTGCCCCTGCTTCGTGCATATGATAGCCGCTGATGCTGATGGGATTGAATTTGGGCATATATTGCGCGGCATATTTGATCACATCAGCAACGATCCGCATGGACGGTTCCGGAGGATAGATGTAGGTGTTGCGGACCATAAATTCTTTCAGGATATCGTTTTGGATGGTTCCAATGAGTTGTTGGGTGGTGATACCTTGTTCTTCTGCGGCCACAATATAAAAAGCCATAATGGGTAGTACCGCTCCGTTCATGGTCATCGAAACTGAAATATCCTGTAAGTTTATTTGGTCAAAAAGGATTTTCATATCCTCCACCGTATCCACAGCCACTCCCGCCTTACCCACATCGCCACGCACGCGCGGATGATCCGAATCGTATCCACGATGGGTGGGTAAATCAAAAGCAACCGATAAACCCTTCTGACCGGCAGCAAGATTGTTACGGTAAAATGCATTTGATGCCTCTGCCGTCGAAAAACCGGCATATTGCCTGATGGTCCATGGCCTGACCAGATACATGGTAGCGTAGGGTCCCCGGGTATAAGGCGGCACACCTGCAGCAAAATGTAAGCAGGCCAGCTGCTTGTTCTTTTCATTTTGCACATTACCTTTGGCAGCTAAACCCGGCGCTTTAAACGGCATCTGATTAAGCATGGCAAAAGAGACTTTGGCTAAAGATCGTGTTAATTTTATCAATTATACAACAACCACGTTGGATAATGGGTTAAAAATCATCCACCATAGCCACCAACAATCCGCATTAGCTGGGATTAGTTTATTGATCTCGGCAGGCTCAAAAAACGATTTCCCGGGCAAATCCGGTTTGGCTCATTTATTTGAGCACCTGATGTATGGCGGAACAGAGTTGGTCAAAGATTATGATCACTGGTTACAAAGAGCCGGTGGTGATGGTAATGCCTTTACCAGCCAGGATGTCACCTGTTATTACGCCACCATACCGGTACAAAACCTTGCGCTTTACCTGCGACTTGAGGCAGACCGGCTACAACACCTCAAACTAACCACTCCCCGCTTACGTACTGAGTGTCAGGTGGTTATCGAAGAATTTAATGAAACAGTACTGGATGAACCATTTGGTGATGCCCTTCATGCTATCCTTGGGCACATGTTCCCCGCTGATCATCCCTACTCCAGTCCTACCATTGGCCGCAATGTGGCTTCTCTTAAGGCTATTCATAAAGATGATTTGGAGCGATTTTATGATGACTATTATCATGTCGGTAATGCCTTCCTGGCCATAGTTTCACCACTAGCGGATGGGCAGGTGTTCAAGATGTGTGAGGATATTTTTGGCGCTATTAGGCCTCATCCCCACCGTGATACTCTTCCGACACCTTTGTCTCGGGTACCGTTGTCCGCCACTATGGTGAAAAAAGCCAACGCGCCTCAACATGAAATTTCTTTGGTGTTTCCAATGCGGGGGCGATTGTCCAAACAATATTTACACAGTGGAGCCCTGGAACTATTACTCGCCCATGGCGATTCTTCCTACTTGTATAAAACCTTAGTACGCGACTTACGCCTCGCCCTGGATGTGGACGTCTATTCTACCGGACACTATGAAAATGGGCTTTTTTTCGTGGAAGTCTCTTTAGCTCAAGATATTTCTATCATTAAAGCTCAGGAGAGTATTATTCAAGTTCTCCAAAATTATTTAAGTCGCGGTTGTAGACCTGAGGACCTGGCAAAAATTTTTAATAATTGCGAGTGCCGGAATATATACCTGGAGATGGACGTCATAAAAACTTGTAATTATTTAGCCTATGCTCTATGGTTGGGGCGTCCGGAGATCATCCAGGAAGAGCTGAATATGCACCGTGACCTTCGTGCTGATGATCTGTGGGCTAGTGCACACCAACTGCTTGACCCACAACATTGTTTTACCTTAATTTACGATTGACAAAGATGTTATCACCATGGAATTTACTTATACCAGCATTAATTTCCGTTTCCCAGGAGGCTGGTGCAGGCATACTCCGCCTTTGGAAGTCTGAACGCCTCCAAATAAGTCTTAAAGAAGATGCATCGCCAGTTACCCAAGCCGACCAGCAGTCTCATGATCTCATCAGTGAGAGGATCAGTGCGCTCACGCCGCACATCCCTATAGTGTCCGAAGAGCATTCAGCCAATCATCTGGAAGACTATCATGAACAACTGTTCTGGCTGCTCGATCCACTGGACGGTACTAAAGAATTTATCGCCGGCCGGGCTGATTTTTGTATTAACCTGGCCTTAATACAGGATCATCAACCCATCGTAGGATTGTTGGCCCTTCCGGCCTACCAGACCCTATATTGGGCTATAAAAGGAGAAGGGGCATTTAAACGATTACCCTCAGGTTCCACGGTGCGACTTGCAAATCATCAGCATACGCTTTCTTCAGTCATACGGATGGTTTGTTCTCTAAGCCATTTGGACCCTCGCACAAAACAATACCTCAGCCTTTATCCGCAGGCTGATGTAAAAGCATTTGGTGGTGCGCGCAAAATGATTGCTCTGGCTGAGAAAGAAGCGGATTTATACCCTCGGTTTGGCCCGACCATGGAATGGGATACCGCAGCCCCACACATCATCCTGCAGGAATGTGGTGGTGAAATTTGGGATGTAGCGACCACACAACCGCTGAGGTATGGCAAACCGGGGTTCAAAAATGATAGTTTTATTGGCACTTCCAGCGCTAAACCCCCTATCTTTAGCCGATGAAGTTTATCGCTCAGAGTTATCATATTCTGGTAGGATTATTCGTGGTGAGTCTCCCTACTTCCAAAGCGGCAAACTCCATCACTCTTGGACTATTGTGTGTGGTCAGCTTCATTATTTTATTGAAAAAACATCAACCTACCCGCTGGTTTGTTCCCGCCTTATGGCCGGTGCTATTTTTTTTGCTTTACATTCCTTCATTGGCTGTGAGTGAGGACCTGACCCAAGGTTTATGGTTTTTATACCGTCAGGTTATCTACCTCGCTCTACCGGTCAGTTTATACCTTTGCCGAGCCTTCTGGATGCCACATATCCACCAGTATTTTAAATGGTTCATAATATCCAACGCCGCGGCGTCAGTCATTACTTTGATTTTTTTTGCACTACCCGAACCGACAGTAGTGACTATCACTGACACCATTCCCGGACTTATGGATTATGTGCAGATGTCCAGTCGTATAAAATTTGGTTTATACAGCCCTTTTATTGACCGTTTACATTTTGCTTATCTGCTCGGTATGAGCTTGCTTTGTCTTATATATTTTTTTTCCCGCGGCCACCGTGCTGAGTGGCAAGTTTTTTCTACCATCACCATCAGCATAACTTTTCTTTTATTGGGTGGTCGTGGAGCTCAATTAGGACTTCTTTTTGGTGCAGTAATTTGGATATCCTGGTACAGCGGACAGTATTTATCTGGCCAGTATCCACATTATTCTTTATTACAACGCCGTTTGATTCAGCAATTTATTGTACTAGTCTATTTAATCACCGTACCCCTGCTGGTGTATAATGTCCTCGGTCCGGTCAAAACCCGTTACCAGCAATTGTTTTGGGAACTAAAACTGATCCAAAATGGCGATTATCGTAATTGGGACTACCAACACTTTACCTCTTTACGCCGTTTGTTATCCGTAAAACACCACCTGACCTTGATCAGGGAAAATTTTATGTTTGGTACCGGTATCGGCGATTTCCGTAAGGACTTGAAAACGGCCTACGCAGCTGATCATTCCATGGGTATCCAAATTGATCCCAATGCCAATAACAAGTTTTTATTTATTCTGGCCAACACCGGACTGTTAGGATTAATTATTTTTTTAGGAACCCTATTTGGCATTGCCAAGCAGATTTACATTACACCGGATATGCCTCTGCGCCACCTCGCCTTTGCGTTTAGTATTTTTATTGTCGTCTCCTGGTTATTCGACATATTTACGGTATATCAGGTTGGTGCTTCGTTTTTTTGTTTTTTCGTCACGTTATTTTTGTTACATCCAACCTCAGAATCTCAAGCGTCTGTATGATGCGGATTTTACATATTTCTACTGCTCAAAGCTGGCGTGGAGGTGAGCAACAAGTGGCTTATTTGATTGACGGCTCCGGCAAATATGATGTTAAGAATGTTTTATACTGCCCACGTCATTCTGCATTACATCAGCATGCGCTTAATCAAAATATTCCTGTTCACACGTTTTTTAGATTTAATCTCAACCCCTTTGCTGCCTTTACCTTAACCCGGCTGGTAAAAAAATATCACATTGACCTTCTGCATATTCACGATGCTCATGCCCATAATCTGGTCTTAATAGCCTATACCTTGTTCGGATTAAAAACTAAGGCCGTATTACACCGGCGGGTTGACTTTCCACTGCAGGCACATGTTTTAAGTTCTTACAAATACAATCATCCCAACCTCAAAAAAATCATCTGTGTATCCGAATTTGTGCAGAATATGGTCGCCCGGCGTATTCGTGATACCCAAAAACTCTGCACCATCTATAGCGGGATTGAAACGTCCATAAAAGTAACACAAAGGCCGTCTGTATCCCTGCATCAATTATTTAACATACCCGGTAATTATAAAATTATTGCCAATATTGCGGCGATTGCTCCGCATAAAGATTATTACACCTGGGTGAATGCAGTCCAGCTGCTCAAAGACATACCCCAACTCCACTTTATGATCTTTGGAGAACCGGGTCGTGAGTGGCCGGCTATAAAAAAATACATCGCCCAAAAAGGATTGGAAAGGCACATATCGTTTGCAGGTTTCCGTGACGATCTTGAGCAATACCTGACCGAAATTGACATCTTATTGGTGAGCAGTAAAGAAGAAGGTTTAAATACGTCTATCATGGATGCTTTTGTCCACAGGATACCAGTGGTAGCCACCAATGCCGGGGGAATTCCTGAACTCATCACCCACCGTACGACAGGATGGTTGGGCAAAGTCGGAGATGCAACTTCTTTAAGTGCCGGCGTCCAATACGTCTTATTACATCCTCAGGAGGTGAGTGACTGGATTAACAATGCCCAGGTTTTTGTACAAACCAAACATTATCTGGAAATGACCAAACAGACCATCGCGGTCTATAATTCTGTTTTGCGGGCAAAATGATTTAATAATATGGTGGTGACTTTTTTACCGGCCACCGGTATCAACTCTTCTTCGCTGGCTTTACTTATGTTAAATACAGATTTAAAATGGGCGATTAGTTTTTGAAAGGTTTTTGGCCCAATTCCCGGAATATCCGTTAATTCCGAAGTTAAAAAATTCTGTGACCGTTTCGTGCGGTGGAAAGTAATGGCAAAACGGTGTGCTTCATTGCGAATGCGCTGAATCACGATGAGTGACTCCGACTTCTTATTGATGTATAGCGGAATGGGATCATCAGGAAAGTATATTTCCTCCAACCGCTTGGCAATACCTATTATGGTCACTTGACCATATATTTCCAGCTCTTTTAACACCTCCACTGCGGCATTAAGTTGTCCCTTACCACCATCTATGACGATGAGTTGGGGTAGAGGTAATCCTTCATCCAATAATCTTTTATATCTGCGTCGCACAACTTCGGCCATAGAAGCAAAATCATCCGGGCCGGTCACGGATTTAATATTATAATGCCGGTAATCATTTTTGGACGGTTTGGCATTTTTAAACACCACACATGACGAGACCGGATTTGATCCCTGAATATTCGAGTTATCAAAACACTCAATGTGTTTAGGTAACACATCCATATTAAGGTCCACCTGCAATTTGGTCAGAATACGGTTGCTTCTTTCTTCAGGAGTTTTATTGATACTTTTTATCTTTTCCTGCTGTAAAAAATTCTCACCGTTTTGTTCCGCTAGTTCCAGCAATTTCTTTTTGTCTCCCTTCACCGGAACGGTTACTTTTATTTCAGCATCCGTCGTGCTTACTTCAAAGGGCACAATGATCTCATTCGCTTCACTGTGCATTTTTTCTCTTATTTCAACAATAGCTAATTCAAGCAGTTCTTTTTCTTCAGTTTCCAGGTTTATTTGATACATAAAAGTATTAGCGTATATAATTGCTCCCTTGGTGGCATATAAATAGTTGATGTACGCGGTATGCTGATGGATCTGCAGGCTAAATACATCTACATTATCCATGCCCGGATTAACGATGGTGCTTTTACTTTGGTAGTCATCAAAGGTTAACAGTTTCTGTTTAAGATCATGCGCTTCTTCGAATTTCATTTCTTCTGCTTTTTCACCAATTTCATGCATCAGATGGTGCCTTACCTCGGAGAATTTTCCTTTTAAAACATTCTGCACCTGACTAATCCTTTTTTGATACGTCTCGGGAGCCTCCAAACCCTCACAGGGGCCATGACATTTTATTATATGGTATTCGAGGCAAACTTTCATTTTTCCCCGGGCAATATTCTCAGGAGAAAGATTATAATTACAGGTGCGCAGGGGAAACAATTGTTTAATTAAATCCAACAGGACTTTGGCTTTGTATTTGGAGGTGTAAGGCCCAAAATACACCGATCCATCTTTGATTAGGCGTCGCGTAAAAAAGATACGCGGAAAAGGTTCTTTTTTGATACAGAGATAAGTATATGTTTTGCCATCTTTCAGCGTGACATTATACTTAGGCTGTAACGTTTTGATTAAATTATTTTCCAGGAGAAGCGCATCCGCCTCCGAATTCACCACGATAAACTCCATTCGGCGGGCATGGAATAACAATGCTTTAGTTTTGTAAGCAGCCTGTTTATTAAAATAGGACGTTACACGTTTTAGGATATCTTTTGCCTTTCCGACATACAAGACGCTATCATTTTCTCCAATGAATTTATATATCCCCGGGCGGCGTGGAATGGTGTCTTTGATGGATTCAAAGTCCTTGCTATTCATAACATGAGCATAAATAAAAAAAGAGGCTCTCAGTTAAAGAGCCCCTTTTAATTAATCCTTACCCCTAGCTAATAACCAAAACCATATATAATAGCCCATCCCGGCTAGGGTGCCGGGATGGCTACTAATTATTATTAGTCAATGAGAACCATTTTCTTGGTTGCAACGAACTCGCCGCTTTCTAATTGATAGTACAGTACACCTGTGCTACCCAATTCTTTCTTAGCAACTTTAATTTCGTTATACCCTTTATTGAATTCTCCATTGAATACTTTCAGTACTTTACCCGTTACATCCATGATCTTCATTGTTGCATCACCTTTGTTAGGCATTACAAATCCGATAACGGTTTCACCGTTGAATGGGTTGGGGTTATTCTGATACAAGTTGTAATTGTCAGCAGCTACAACTACGCCACCTTTCACGAACTCAAGTGCGATACCAGCTACATCACCAGCTACATAAGCTTCAGCACTAGTTAAGTTAGAAGTAGCACTCAGCATTCTGCTTAAGTTACCAGCTTCTTTAGCTACTGCAGTGATCGTGAACAGGATTTCACCTTCAGTTACGTTAATACCTTTGCCTTCGCTCCAAGAGGTACGTACAGCACCATTTTTGCTCAGACCAAAGTTATCAGCGGTTACATTGATCGCACCAGGAATCACATTAGTTACTTCCAGGTTGTTGGTATTCAGTGTAAACTGATAACCTTCAACACCGGCAAAGCCTTTCGCGTGGAAGTTAACTTTTACTTCCTGACCAGCAGCTACTATCTGCTCATCAATTTGGAAGGTCAGTTTGTTATTATCGCGGTTTACCACGCCCTGCAGTTGAGCACTGTTAGCTTTAGAGCTGTTGTTAACATCACCCACTTTCACCCCGACGAAGTTAGCTTCTACGGACTTACTTACGTTTTTGATGGTAACGGCTTCTGCAAATCCCCATGGATTCTGAGCATCAGCAAAGGTGTAGGTTTTGTCTACAAATCTCCAGCTGGTGTTGCTTGGGAATTGCTCGTAGATACCTAATACTAACTTACGCAGATGTACGATGTCAACAGCAGTTACATTATTAGAACGGTCGATGTCAGCAGCAATCACCTTATATGGGCTGTTTAATTTCTCCAGACCCAGAATGTGCTTCTGAATAGCCACGATGTCTAATGTACTTACTCCGTTAGCAGCGTCATCATTGCGCTCAGCATTGATCACGTAATCATTATTCATTTTTACGCTGCTGAAGGCAAATTTACCGTCAACACCGGTTTTGAATGCCGGAACACCGTTGTTAGCTGAAGTAGCTTTTACGTTTACAAACTCTACAGTTTGTGTATTTTCAGTTGTAATGGCACCATTGATGCTGGCGGTAGCGCTGCCTTGGCAAGCATTAACACCAGGTTGGATCAACAGGTAAGTTTCGCAGAAGTCACCGTTATCGTTGCTATCCCATACCCAGATCTGCACCGTTTGCTGACCTAAGTCATCGCAGGTAAAGGTACGACTGCCGCTGTTTTGATCTTCATCAAATGTAGCATCATCATCAGGATGTACTGGGTTGCCAGAGCCATCACCGAAAGTGAATCTCAGTTCACCAGGACAATTGTCAAATGAACCGGCATCCAGGTCTTTAGCCCAAACAGTTACTTCACCGGTTGAAGGCATAATGACCGTAGCTATACCGTTATAGCAGAATGGCGTTGGTGCTTTGGTTTCCTTAATGGTGATGTTGGTCGTTGCACTACCTTCATTACCACATCCGTCTGAAGCATACAGTGTAACGGTATAAGTACCGATACCTAATGTAGCTTTCATAGTCGTACCAGTACCTTTATAAGACGTACCAGCGATAGCCCAACGATATTTCAAAGTACCGCTGCAACCATCTTCAGCGCTACCTAAGTCACGCTCAACAGCAATGTTGTCGCAACCGGTAGAACCGTTTACACCACTTCCACCAGTACCACCGGTGATGATACCGTCTTCCAATTCGTTAGTCGTTACTACCGGAGCAGCGCCATCGAATATCTTAATGATCTGGATATATTTCATGTAACCATCGCCATCATCTTTCAGACAACGAATCACGCATTCACGGGCAGACCCGGCGTTTTTGCTGTCATCTAAGATAACATCTGGAGCATGGTATTTAGCATCCGGATTGTACACACACCAGTCAATAATAGTCCAGGTACGTACGATCTTACGGCAAGCTTGGCCATCATTAACCACCAGGTTAAATTCCTGGTCTTCGTAGTTGACACCGATCAGTTCACAGTCATCATCGCTGATGTCAGGGGTGCTTGCATATCCTGCTTCTGCCAATCCTTCCGGAGAAAGATCAGTAGCCTCTTCACAATCGATGCGTAAATCTTCAGGGAAACAAACTTCGAAGTCAGAACGACCTAGGACGTGTACTTTCTGATAACAATAGGTGCTACGTCCTGGCTCACAATCTTCAGTAACCGTCCAGGTACGGGTAATGGTACCAACACCACACTCGTTCAATGTACCGCTATCTTCATGATCAATGGTATAACCGGAACATTCTTTTACTGTCGGTTCACCAAAGAGGGACTCAGCATCAATTTTAGCACCGGTTCCTTCATCATACTGGTCTAACAACAACCACAGGCGGCAATAGATTGGATGATAATAGCCAAAGCCAAAACCATTCATTTCACGACCACCACCATTCAGGGCAACCACGGTTACCTTAGGTGAAGGATCGTAATAATTACAATCTACATAATCACCATGTCCACCTACTGTTCCGTATACACCTTGCCATCTGCCGTGTTTATCGTTGATTGGAGCAGTTGCTGAAGGATTATAGCACCAGCGGTAGGCACCATCAGTACCATAACCTACTTTCCAGGCTTGGGCGGTAGAATTATCTAACGGACAATTAGATCTGTTATAATCATCCTCCAGGCAGATCTGCCAAGAGTCAGCGGCATCGTAACCCCAGAATTCGACGGAGTCTTTGCCTACACAGATGTATCCATGCCAGGGCACACCGTCACAGTATACGTATACATCATCAGGAGCTACACAAACCGGAGCCACTTTATCTTGTTTGTTGATATCCACCATACAATCGTTCCACAGGTGTTTGAACCAGTAGCGGTTGTATCTTTTCAATCCATCCAATAAAGCGCGGTCTTCTGCACTGACGCGGTTTTTCCAGTTATTCCATAACGGATCACCAGAACTAGGATCGCATGCTGCAGACTCGAATGTACATGATACATAATTCCTATAAGGAGTATGCTCACTGCCAAATTCCGCAGGTCCATCACAATCATTAGAATAACGGAAAACACCGTATGGTACATCCCAACCGTAGTCAAAATAACCACCTTCATAGTCACAATACAGATCAGGTCTTGGTCTGGCACCGTAATGGGTGCTATAGACGTCATAGTTCCAGGCATACCAGCAAGCGAAGTTATCGCTGAGGTTCCAGCAATACCACTGGTGTTCGGTACCTTTGAACAAGTGTGGGTCATAATGCGGAGCGCCGCATACTTCATACACACGGAGGACTAAGGTTTCGTCACCGCAGTTGGTAACATCTACATAGTCGTGGAAGACGAAGCAGTTGATCCACTCATTGATGGCTTGGTCGATCAGACCGTCAGCTTTGTGCTTATAATAAGCCTCAGCGCCTAAACAATCGTGGAAAATACCATCCCAATGTTCAGTCCAGTAATCTACGCTATCCATCTGAGCCACAGCGAAATGCAGATGATCGCAGCAATTGTCGTGACTTCCGTCATCCAGATCTTTGGCATAAACGCGAGCCCAACATTTGTCAGGATCCAAAGTTACCACGGTGTGACGGTCACATACCGGAGTCGGAGGCGTTACATCGTAAACTCCTACCGTCCACCAGTAGTAGCTTTCGTTCCAGCAGTCATCACGGTAGGTGATGAGGACACAATGCCAGCCGGCGGGTAGATAGATAAACGTACCGGTTTTTACTTCTCCATGCTGAGTAATCACTTTACCCGGATGAGAAGGATCATCGTATTCAACAGTATAGAATACCGTGATTTTTTTATTGCAAGAAGTCTCTGACAACCAGCTCTTGAAGTCCGGGAAAGTCACGTGAGCGGAACACTCGTGTGGATCTACATAAGCTTCGCCACGGTGGTGTAAGATGAAGTATTCGTCCGGATCTTTTTGATTATTGTTATTTTCATCCTTATACAATGGATAGTTTGTGTCAGTGGCTTTGTAACGATTTCTTCCTTTGTAACCGTTGCCGCCTAACTCTGTATTAGTTAAGTTTGTACCATAACCTTTTTCGTAATCGGCAATACGGTCATCCACCAATACTCCGGTCTGACATTCGGTTAACGTACCAGACTCATCAGGCGTGCAGATGCGGTATTTATACCCGGCCAGGTGGCTGTTTGGCACGATAGGCTCGGTAGTATCGGATATTTTGATCCACTGAACGCAGGTGGTATCCGTACCGTTACACCAGTCGTAGATATCCCATACCCGGCGGATTTTATAGCCGGCGCCACAGGTGGGTATGATCATATCGGTGTATTTCCACACGATGTTACATTTACCATTCGCACCCAGGGCATCCACCATATAAACGGTATCCTGGTCACCATTATACCAACCTGGTTTTGTTGGGTCGGTACCGATGGTAAAGAATACGCGGGGAGCCTGGAAGGCTGATCTGCAATTGGTAGCATCCCAACCATTGTAGGCATTTGGGCCTTTGGTTGGTTTAGGTACCCGGTAGGGTTTTCCGTCCGGACCATTTTGATTAGGATGGTCAGTAAATAAGGAAGACCATAAAATGTCGACATTTGTAGTACTTCCATCAGTAATTAATTTCGAACAATCCACCGCTGTATCGGGAGGACATTCAAAAGTAGTCGGCGTGATGGTCACTCTCTTAATGTACTGTGTGTCGCGGTACTCGCCGCTGTTATTCCACAAGTCGGAAACGCGGTAATGGCGTAAAATCCGTCCGGCATAGATGGGATCCTCAACACAGGTAAAGTCATCCCAACGTTTGCTGATGAATTGAACTCTTGGTCCGACTGAATAATAACCGGAGCAGTTATCCACTGTTCCTGTAGCCAAGTTAACTCCAGTTTCGGCCGGACTTGGATCCAGACAAGGGAACGTGTCGTTACGCGGAGTAACTACCGGAGGTGCTTTGTCCTCTATCCGGATGTACCCCCAGCAGGAATTCTGGGTAACTGGGTCGATCACTTTATACACCAGATCCCAGC
>JAYRWN010000020.1:0-18019 GCA_041917975.1 Saprospiraceae bacterium
ACATTGCCCAGTGACTGCCCATAGAGTTCCGTGACCAAACGCAACTGGCCGGGAAAATTGACCTGGTGACTGAGGATAATGTGATCGGAATACAACTGTGGCAAATCCTGGTTTATTTGAGTCCGGGTGATGGACCCGTTTGGCAAGGTATCAGCTAATTCGACGTAATAGGCGGACAGGGGTAAAATCTGATGATGGCGGCCGATGGCCAAAGCCAGGGTTTGACGTGGACTTAAGATGTGTTGCACCGAAAAGCGGGGATCCAATGAAGCCGTGCCATTCAATCCCAGCCATAAGGCATGCAATCCGCCTTGTATCTGCCAGGTCGTTGATGGTTTAAATACGGTTTGGGCATAGGCTTGGGTTTGAATGGTACCTCCTTTACCATTTACATTGACCACCCGTAAATCCTGCGTGATATCCCCAATGGTGAACCGTGGGGCGGTCTCCTTGAAAAAATTAAAGTTGATCAAATGGCCGATGATACCCGCCTTGTGGGTCCAGTTACTGTTGGGCTCGCTCACCAGGAACCAGGATGTGGATATCCGCTGATCCAAGTATTGCTGGGTGTTGTAACGATAACGGTCGTTACTCAGGCTGAGGGTGTCATAACGGCGAAAGATATCACTGGCCATCAAGGCCATGGCCCCTCGCAGGTAGGTACGGTTGTTGATCAAATAGGTAAATGTGCCACCCAGGACGCCTAAGTTACTGCCCTGTTCACGATCCTCCCAATGATCGGCAATTCCGGGCTCACGACTCACCGGAGGCTCCACTGGCGTGTAGTGCTCCAGACTTAAGCCGTTTAAACTAAATAAGGTCCATTTCTTGCGTTGATCTTTGCTGTTAAAGGCCAAATTAAAAGATAAGTCCTGAAAATCATTGCTCACCCGTTCGCCCACCAGATGAAACCCCAGCTTATTCAATAACCCCAACGTAGAATAACGGTAGTTGATGACATAAGATGAACGTTCTTTTTTCAGGGGGCCTTCTGTAGCAAAATCCAGGCCGAGCAAACCGATCTTTACCCGGTGTTCGCGATCACTCATATTTCCTTTCTTAAAATGAATGTCAAAAGCGCCGGATAAAGCGTTGCCATATTCTGCCGGCATACCACCGGTAAAAAAGTCAGACCGACTGAGCAATTGAGCACTAAACACGGTGATTCCTCCGCCGGAAGTCCCGGGGCGGGCAAAGTGATTAGGGTTAGGAATATCCAGGCCTTCCAGACGCCAGAGCATACCCATACTGGAATTACCCCGGATGATGATATCGTTCTCCGTATCATCACCCCCTTGCTGCACCCCCGGAAAGGACAGAGCCATGCGGCCCATATCATTCACTCCGGCAGCAATGCGTTCAGTTTCTTCTACCGAAAAGGATCTGGCGCTGACCGTAGCCAGTGGATTTAAAGCTACATTGGCATGTCCGCGCGCTACCACTTCCACATTCTCGAGGACGACGCCTTCCTCCATTTCTACGTTTATTTCGGGCGATTTGGTGGAGGATACGATAAAAGCCTCCGTGGTGAATGTCTGATACCCTACAAAAGAAGCCAGTATTTGCTGACGTCCTACCGGAACTCCGCTGATGTTCCAATGGCCTTGTTCATCAGAAACGGCACCTAATAAGGGGTCTGATTTTAATACCATTAACGTAACGCCTGCCAGAGGCTGCCTGGTGACTTTGTCCAAGACCGTACCGCGGATGGTTTGAGTTAAATTTTGTGCGTCGGCATTAAACCATTGGACCATAGAAAATATCGACAATCCAAGACAGGTAAGCAGTTTTCTCATTTTTTTTTGATCGGGCTTTGCAGGTAAATAAATTAAGTTAATGCGGTAATTGATCTATCCAGTCGCGTATGACATGCATAGCTTCCTGGTGCACCATGGTGCGTCCCAATTCCGGCATCATTACTCCTGGGTCTAAACTTTCCATCCGATAGACCAAAATGGACGCATCACTTTGTCCCGGGGCTATGTCAAATTGAAGATTACCACTACCTGTTCCTGCCGATACCGGTGGCTTATTTATACCCCAATCTTCGGGGCGGGTCGCCAAAAAGTCCAGGTATAGTCCGGAGGTGCCACCAGGTCCGGCCGGCCGGTGACAATGCACGCAATTGACATCCAAATAGGCTTTAGCCCGTTGATCGATGGAAGCGGAGGTGTCCTGCCAATGGGGCATCAGTTTGAGGGAAGTCAACGTTGCAGGAAGGGGTTTTAAAAATCCCTTATTAACCCATTCATTCAGTTGGTTGGCCTCCGTGGTGACCATATTCGTGTATTTAGGTCCTACCGGCTCAATAACATCGCCGTAGCGGTGACAGCTTTTACATTGGTTTTTGTTCGGGACCAGGTAGGTGGTATTTTTGGGTTGCCCGATTTCATCCAGCCATTCTATGGGCAACGATGTGCCTATTTTATCCAGGACAGCTTCAGTCTGGGCTTCATTCCATAAATAGGTCAAGGGCTCCCATTGACCTCCACGGTTGATTAACAACCGGGTTTCGATAATTTTTTTATTTCCCTCCGGGTGACGAAAGTCCGCAGGATAATAAAACGTTTTGGCCAGGATCGTGCCGGAGGGAAATCTGATCATGCCATCCGGCTGCACCTGAGCCTGCACACTATCAGGCATCCAGACCAATCGTTGTTTCCAGGCATAATCCGTAAACAACTCATTCGTCACGGTGTAGGGCATAACTTGCGGATGCGGAATTAAGTCGGAGAGGTCACCATGATATAAATGGTATGCGGAAAGATTTTCAAAAGGTCCGGCAGATGGAAACTGTACCGCAACTTCAGCAGGTTTGCCGCAAGCGCATAAAATAATTATTACGCCCGCTATCCAACGGGTTACTGAACGGAAGCACATTGGTAGTCGCTTATATTTTTATTTACATTTTTAAAATCGTGTGCCGCATCCACATTCGCGAATCTCAACACTTCGTCAGCCGATAGATTTTCATGCAGGCAAATGCGTTGTGGATTTACCCCTTGGGCGTCATCCGGCAATATGCCGTCATAAAGAATATCCTGTGGCTTGCCCGGAAATAATAAATTGACCATCTTTCCAAAATCCTTAGTCAGATCAGGCAAGGCGCTTTTGCGTTCATACCGGTTGTTGCGAATAGTTATTTCCCGCGTATAGGGGTCGTAATTGCGGTCTTTCCAGGGTAATTGAGCTAGTTGATAAGAAGCAATGGCGGTGCCCATCGTTTTATGGCCTACAATAGTGTTGTCGAAAACTTCGACTTGTTTTGCCGCCATAAGAATTATGCCTGTACCCGGTGGCACCGTACCGACAATATTGCCCGGAGGTGCGAAGTTATCATGGTTATTCTCAACAATGGTATTGCGGTAAACCTTACAATCATATCCGTTAACCAACTGCAAATCCGGTAAATCAAAGACCAGAATCCCTCCGGTGTTATTTTCGGCCCGGTTATCATAAACTTCGGCATGGATACAATTTTCTATTTCTATGCCCGCTACATTACCGTAGGCCAGGCAGTTGCGTACGATGACATTCCGGCTTTGCCCCACATATATGCCGGCATCTGAAGCATAGCGGGCTTCACAATGTTCGATTAAAACACCATTACATTGGACGGGGTAAAAACCATATCCGCCATTGGTCGTCTTCGCTCCGTCACTCCACGTGGCTTGCACCCTACGCATATACACCTGGGTGGCCCCTTGCACTTTGATCCCGTCTCCTTTGGCATCGATCACCGTAAAATCTTCCAGCGTCACTGAGTCAGCGGTGATGCGCAATCCTTCAGCTCCGGATATCTGATGCTTAAAAGATAAAATGGTTTCCTGCATCCCGGCGCCGCGGATGGTCACGCCAGGCACCCCATCCAGGGACAAGGCCCGGTCCAATTCATAAATACCCCTGGCCAGCAGCAGCGTATCGCCTGGTTTGGCGTCAATGAACATTTCCTGCAGGGTCTTATACGGCTCAGAGATAATCGGCAACCCGGCGGTGGCACCAGTGTCAGGCTTTTTACATTGATAAATTGAGATGAGGATGACAACAATAAAGGTGAATTTATACATACTCAAGTATTCTAAAAACGAAATTAATCATTTTAGCCACTTCCAAATTATCCTTTTTGCATCATGGCACAACCGAAAAATAAAAACAGGCTGCCGCAAAATCATCAGCGACAACCCATTTAACGCTGCAAAGCTTACTAAAAAAGTCTATTTATATCCGTATTTTGATCAATAGGAATTGTATCCTATAGTGGTTTTTCTCGGAAAGGTGAAAGCCGCATCAGGTGCGGCCTTGACCTTTTCGTTAATTTGGAATTAATTAGATGGAACAGTTAACAAATACAATATTTCAAAATGTCAAAATGATTAATAATCCGTTTGATACAAACTATTATTCGAAGTGGTAAATGGCGGCAATGGTGAATCTGGCGGTTGAATTTTTGCTTACCCCTTCTGCATTGCCGAATAGACTTTCAGAAGCGTTTTCGAATCTTAGTTCAGGAATTAAAATAAAATTATCAACCTTATAATTAAACGATACCGTGTTGGCCCAGACCCGGCCCCCACTTGCCACATTACTAAACACATTTAACTGATCGGGGTCATTAAATAATTCCGAACGGACGGAAAAGCCCGTTTTTTCACTAAAATCACCCTGTAAATACAATGCTGCACCATACCAGTGACTGTTAGAGGTATTTGACGATTCATTTTTCTCTTTTATGTTCATCAGAGAAGCATTAACTCCCAGCGTCAGTTTATCGGTGAGACTTTGGGTTATGACCAGGTCTGCCTGTGCAATGGCATGATCATCATCCGGCTTACCGGCTTGAATATTTAGATAGCCATGGAATTTTTCACTCGGACTCGTAAAACTGTATTGACCGATAATGAATTTATTGGGAATAGTGGCGGATTTTAAATCCGTAGGATCAGCAATTCCCAGCATGAAACCAGAATTTCCAAGGCTCAGGTCCACTTTAATTCCGGTATGAAAAAATGGTCCGTAAGAAAACAGGTAACTCATTGAATAGTTACGGTTGAGGTAGGCATCCAGTAGTTCGAACCCAACATGCGTAGTCCAACTCCCGGCTGTCAATGAAAAATTATCAGTGAGTGCATATTTTACCAACAATTGTTTGATCGCAAACCGCGTATTTTGATCATTGTAAGAAAATTCTTCTACGCGTTTACCAAATCCCAGGTCAGCCAACATGCTTACTTTGCCGGTTTCATGACCTACGGCCAGTGAAGCCATGCCTAATTCAAAAGAATTGTGTGACCTAGTGAAACTTGTGAATGAATTTGCTGCGTTTTTAAGAAAATCATATTGATAATATACATCCATCGAGCCTTTAAGCGACAACGATTTGGGAATGATTCCACTGGAGTCTTCCAATGCCTGGGCAGGTGAAGTAGCCAAAAGTGGGCAAACGACAGTGAGTATTCCCACCAGGGAATAAAAGAATTTCAGTATCATTGTGATGAGATTTTAAATGTTTTTTAATCCGGGTACAGTCCTAAGTTATTAATCCGAGGGTCCAATCGAAGATCAATAACTAGCCGGGCTGTACCTTTTTATTTTTAATCGGTTTAAGAAGATTAGAACATATCCACGGCTTCTTTCTCTTGTATTTGTCCTTTACCATGTTCTACGAGCAAAGTGCCCTGCACATATTTTTCATTGTGCTGGCTGGCATCGAGGCCTATTTCCTCTTCTTCCTCAGTGACGCGCATTGGCAGGATGAAGTTGATAAACTTGAAGATAAGGTAAGACATGACGAAACTGAAGACCGCTACGATGATCATACCCTGGAGCTGGGTGAGGAAAAAACCGGGGTTACCGTAAAAGAGTCCATCATTCCCGGCACTATTCACCACCTTAGTCGCAAAAACACCGGTTAATAACATACCGACCATTCCTCCGACACCATGACAGGGGAATACATCCAATGTATCATCCAGGCTGGATTTAGATTTATAATAAACGGCCAGGTTGGAAATAATGGCCGCTAGAGCGCCAATGAAGATACTTTGTGGTATGGCCACAAACCCTGCTCCCGGAGTGATAGCGACCAAACCAACCACGGCACCAATACAAAAACCCAAAACGGATGGTTTCTTTCCACGGATAACATCAAAAAACATCCAGCTCAAACCGGCCGAAGCTGCTGCTACATTGGTAGTAAAAAAAGCAGAAACCGCTAAGGTATTTGCTCCTAAGGCCGATCCGCCATTGAAGCCAAACCAGCCAAACCACAACATTCCAGTACCGATTAAGACATAAGGGATGTTAGCTGGTGGTATTTCTTTTTGTTCCAGGTGAGCTTTACGGCGTTTAAGTACCAACGCACCCGCTAAGGCGGCACAACCGGCCGAAATATGGACGACAGTTCCTCCGGCAAAGTCCAATACGCCCATTTTGAATAAAAAGCCTTCCGGATGCCAGGTCCAATGGGCAATCGGAGCATACACCAGCAGTGCGAATAAAGCAATAAATAAGATGTAGGACGTAAAGCGAATCCGTTCGGCGACAGCCCCAACCACCAGGCCGGGGGTGATGATGGCGAACATCAACTGAAACAGCGAGAATAACGGTTTAGGGATAGTGGGCGCCAATGACCAGGGGGCGTCGCTGGTTACTCCACTGAATAAAAAATGGGTGGCCGGATTTCCAATAAACCCACCCAGTGATTCACCAAAACTTAGGCTGTATCCAACCACAATCCACAGGATACTGACCACCCCGGCGGCTACCGTGCTTTTAATCATCGTAGAAATTACATTCTTACGATGCACCATCCCACCGTAAAAGAAGGCCAGACCCGGAGTCATCAGAAACAC
The DNA here is from genome assembly GCA_041917975.1 of Saprospiraceae bacterium. Classification (GTDB taxonomy): domain Bacteria; phylum Bacteroidota; class Bacteroidia; order Chitinophagales; family Saprospiraceae; genus JAYRWN01. The sequence continues at coordinate 6,852 of JAYRWN010000020.1, forward strand.
CAGCGCGGTGGAAATAAGTATCCAGGTAATGTCCGCACCATTATATACCCCTTCCGTGTCAGTAAAATACCCCGAAGTAGGGGTAAATAAAGCCAGCAGCGCCATGATGGCCAGGATAGAAAATGGAGCAATGGATTTGATAGTAGCTTTGCTCATAATTGAAAAAATTTGAGATTTTAAATGATTTTCGTCAAAGGTAAGGATGACGCCAGCCGTTATAAAAATGGTCTTTTATTCAGCTATGTGACCGCCAAATAGGGTATTGTTATTCACATTTCATTGTTTATCAATGAATTAACAAGCTATAAAATGTCGCACCCGAAACCTTTTTTAAATATTTTTTAGTGCAGAATAAGCTATTTGTACGTTTGATAGCGTGACAAAAAATGAAATGATTTAGATCAAAATACTATCTTTATTCCCCTGTCTGAATCGGTTGAGTGCTACGGATTTCTGCCTGCCCCTCCGCTGTGGCAGGAAAATTGACTCTTAATGAAAAAATATTCTGCTTGGGTAGGACTTCTCGGGATATTGTTTCTCCTGCCGGCTTACTTATGCGGTCAAACTTCAAAAAAAAGCCTTGATCATTCCAGTTGGGGTACTTGGAATACTGTGGAACAACCACAGATCAGTCCGGATGGACAATGGATTACCTATCAAATTCGCCCCGGTCAGGGTAATAGTGCGGTCATTTTAACCAACAGCCTGACCAATAAAACATGGACCTTCGAGCGGGCCAGTCAGGTAAAGATGAGTTATCACGCTCAAGTCATTTGTTTTCGCCAATCTATGGACCATCATCTTGATAGAGAAAATCGACGGATGAAAATTAGTAAATCCGAAATTCCCTCGGACACTCTGGTTATATTCCATCTGGGCACCTTAGCTGAAAGTCGTTTTCCAGGCCTTAAAGATGTTAGTGTTCCTTCCAAATGGGATGGCCATGTGGCTTTCCAGGCCGTAGACTCAGCCAACGCTAAAGCCAAAAATTTTCCTTTATTCATTTACCACATCGCCCATCAAAAACTGGATACATTTTCCTCGGTACTTCAGTACACCCTTTGTGAAGAGGCTCCATTGTTGGCCATGACAGTAAAAAGTGGCCTCAACCCGGACCAGAATGGTCTTTTCGTCTGGAACATTGCTCAAAGCCAAAAACAAATTGTCTGGAAAGGACAAGCCGAATTTAAAGGTATCAATTGGGATAAGCCGGGTAGCCAATTGGCCTATTTGATCAATAAAGATACGACCGGTGCTAAAATAAAACCCTGGGAACTACACCATTGGACACCAGGGTCTTCCCCGACTTCAATAAATTTAGGTGGTCAAACGGCCTTTGATCAGCATAAATTGCAGATTTCAGAGTTCACCACACCGTTTTTTTCTGCTGACGGAAAACGTCTTTTCTTCGGAACAGCCACGCCTCACTTGGTGGAGGATTCCACCCTCCTTCCTGAAGAACGTGTGGAGGTGGAAGTCTGGAACTATCAAGACCCTTTGCTTTATACCCAGCAGGAAGCCAGAGAAATTGCCTTAAAAGAAAAAAATTATCTAGCCTGTTACCATGTAGCCGGCAAACGAGTGGTGCCCATTGGTCTACCGGACCGCAGTGAAATTATCCTGTCCAAAGAAGGCGATGGTCGCTTTGCGCTGGCCTTGGATGCCCGCCCTTATCAGCCGCAGATGATTTGGGAAGGTTCAGAATTTAATGATGTTTATGTTGTGGATGTTGAAACCGGTCAGGCAACGACAGTGGCCAGTCGGATAGAAAACAAACCAGCCTTTTCACCGCAAGGCAAGTACGTCTACTGGTACCAGGATGCCGATACCGCCTGGTATGTTTATCCGCTGGCAGATCATAAAACATTCGTTTTGGCTGACAAACGCCATGGACGTTTTTATGATGAATTAAATGATCGCCCGGATCATCCCGCCCCGTCCGGTATCATGGGATGGTCAGAAAATGACCAATCAGTTTATTTATATGACCACTACGATATCTGGCGTATAGAACTGGCTTCGATGGAGGCACCAGTTCGTTTAACTCGAGGTCGAGAACGTTTATGGACCTTGCGCTATAGCCGCACAGACAGGGATGAAAAATTCATTAATGATAAAGCTCCGGTGTTGACCACCTTGTTTGATCATCAGGATAAATCCTCAGGTTATGCCCGGCTAAATTTATTAAGCGGAGCTATGACCCTGTTGCGCAAGGGGGCTTATACCTATGGTTCACAAGTCATCAAAGCCCGCGCAAGTGAAGATTACTTATACACCAAACAAGATTATCAGACCTTTCCCGACCTATGGTTGACCAATTCGGATTTTAATCAAGACCGGCGTATGAGTCAGGCTAATCCCCAACAGAATAATTATTTATGGGGTCAGGCGGAATTAGTCCGGTGGACCTCTCTGGATGGATCGGTGTTGGATGGTCTTCTAATTAAACCGGAAAATTTTGACCCGCGAAAAAAATACCCCTTGATTGTTAATTTCTATGAAAGAAGCTCTCACACTTTGTATGACTATCGTGGGTTAGACCCTCACCGTTCTCAAATTGTTTACCCTTTTTACAGCTCCAACGGATACCTGATCTTTAATCCGGACATCCCCTACAAAACCGGTTATCCCGGCGAAAGCGCTTTTAATGCCATTCTATCCGGTGTAAATTATTTGATCACCCAAGGATTTGTGGACCAGAAGCGGATTGGCATTCAGGGCCATAGCTGGGGCGGCTATCAGGTCGCATATCTATTGACCCGCAGTAATCTCTTTCGATGTGCAGAGTCCGGAGCGCCGGTTGTAAACATGTTTAGTGCTTATGGCGGTATTCGCTGGCAAAGTGGAATGAGCCGCATGTTTCAATATGAAAAAGATCAAAGTCGCATTGGCGGAAGTATATGGCAATACCCCTTGCGATTTATAGAAAACTCACCCATCTTTTCTTTAGACAAAATTACCACTCCTGTGTTAATATTGCATAACGATCAGGATGGCGCAGTACCCTGGTATCAGGGCATTGAATTTTTTACCGCTATGCGACGTTTAAATAAACCAGCTTGGCTGTTGAATTATAATGGTGAACCGCATTGGCCGGTGAAATGGCAAAACCGGGTGGACTTCCAAAGAAGAATGAGTCAGTTCTTCGATCATTTTTTGTTGGATAAGCCCGCACCAAAATGGATGACACTTGGAATACCCGCTTTAGAAAAAGGTATAAATGATGGATTTGAATTGACCAAATGACCTCAGAATGAACAATAGAAGAGATTTTATAAGACAAGCTGGCAAGGTATCTCTCGGCTTTATAGGTTTGGAAACCTGGTTATCCTTATATTATTCTGCTTGTCAGGTTCCCGGTAGTCGCGAAGGGTTACACCTGGAAGAAAAATATGGTCCTTTGCGGCCAGATCCGCTTAAAGTCATTGATTTGCCGCCAGGTTTTAATTATAGAGTTCTCATTAATGCCGGCGAAAGAATGGATGATGACTTTTTAAGTCCGGACAAACCAGATGGTATGGCTACCTTTCGCGGATCCACTAACGACCGGGTTATTCTGTTACGCAATCACGAACTCATGCCCTCGGATGCAGGCCCTTTTGGTAGTAATAATCGTTTATTAAAAAACATCGACCCGGCTAAAATCTATGATGCCGGCTCTAATGAAAAAGTCCCTCAGGGTGGCACCACGACCCTCATCTACGATGAAAAAAAACGCGACCTTGTATCCTCCTACCTTAGCCTGGCTGGCACCTTACGCAACTGTGCCGGTGGTCCTACGCCCTGGGGTACCTGGGTCACTTGCGAAGAAATAGTCATCCAGGGGGAAAGCCCATACAAAAAATGGCATGGCTACAACTTTGAAGTACCAGCTTCGGAGAAACCTTTTTTAGCCGATCCTCTTCCATTAAAGGCCATGGGTCGTTTTAACCATGAAGCCATCGCCGTTCAGCCTTCCACAAGCATCGTCTTTCAAACCGAAGACCGCCATGACGGTTGTATATATCGCTTTATCCCCCGCGTACCGGGCAAATTACAGCAAGGAGGTAAATTACAGGCCCTAGTGATTAGAGATAAGCCGTCTCTGGACACTCGCAATTGGATTTCCACTGGTATTCAACCAGGCACAAAACACGCCGTGACGTGGATAGACCTGGAAAATGTGGAAGCCCCGGATGATGACTTAAGAACCAGGGCGGTGGCCGCCGGGGCCGCAATTTTTGCTCGGGGCGAAGGAATGTGGTATGGCCAGGATGAAGTGTTTTTTGCCTGTACCAACGGAGGCATCGAAAAACAAGGACAAATCTTCCGCTATACGCCATCTCCTTTTGAAGGGAGTCCTGAGGAAGACAAAGAACCAGGCACGTTGGATTTATATCTGGAACCCAACAACGTCCATTTATTGCGCAACTGTGATAATCTTACCATCGCCCCATGGGGCGATGTAGTGTTCTGCGAGGATAATGACAGCCCACGTATCATCGGAGTGACTCCCCAAGGCAAAATGTACATCCTGGCGCATAACGTCCTCCACCCTTCGGAATTTGCCGGAGTGGTTTTTTCACCTTCAGGGAAAACGCTTTTTGTTAACATCCAGCATGCCGGGGTGACCCTGGCCATATATGGCCCCTGGGATAAACCGGTTACCTAATGATAAAGGTTTACGTATCCAAGGTCATTTTTCTGGTTCTTTTTTATGGCTTTTTAAATGGGCAAATTTTAGGGCAAACCCATAACGAAGATTGGCAGGATTTATTTAATGGACGCAATCTGGATGGATGGATTGTAAAAATACATCACCATGAAGTTGGTAAAAATTTTGGCCAAACATTCCGGGTCGAAGACAGTTTAATCAAGGTGCGTTATGACCAATATGGTGACTTTAACGACCAGTTTGCCCATTTGTATTATCATCAGCCACTCTCTCATTTTCGTCTTAAGGTAGATTACCATTTTACCGGGCAACTCCACCGGGGTGCTCCCTCTTACACCGTGCTCAACAGTGGGGTCATGTTTCATTCTCAGGATCCGCACACCATGCCAAAAGAACAAAACTGGCCCATCTCGGTAGAAATGCAGTTTTTGGCTGGCCTCCCAGATGGTCAACCCCGCCCTACCGGCAACATGTGTTCTCCCGGCACCGAAATTCATTTCCAGGGAGCGCTGTACCCAACTCATTGTTTAAATTCTTCCTCCCCCACGTTCCCTGCGGATCAGTGGGTTTCTGCGGAACTCATCGTGTATGGTGACTCACTCATCATCCACAAAATTAATGGCCAGACCGTTCTGGAATATACTCGCCCCACCATGGGCGGCGGAGTGGTGGATCGTTATGATCCGCAAATCTGGCTCCCTGGAAAACCGCTGACCTCCGGATTTATCGCCCTACAAAGCGAAGGCCAACCCATCGACTTTAAAAACATCCGCCTGCTTAACCTCGAAGGCTGCATGGATCCTCAAGCTAAAAATTATAAAACCTACTTCGTAAAATCCGCACCCGAGCTCTGCCGATATTAATGCCGCCAACACGCCAATACGCTAACACGCTAACACGCTAAAGCGCTAATACGCCAATACACTAAACACGCCAAAGCGCTAATACGCCAAAGCGCCAAGACGCCAATACGCTAACACGCCAAAGCGCTAATACGCCAAAGCGCCAATACGCTAATACGCTAATACGCTATCACGCTAACGCGCCAACACGCCAAAGCGCCAAGACGCCAATACGCCAAGACGCTAACACGCCAAAGTGCTAATACGCCAATGCGCCAACACGCCAATACGCCAATACGCTAACACGCCAAAGTGCTAATACGCCAATGCGCCAACACGCCAATACGCTAACACGCCAAAGTGCTAATACGCCAACACGCTAACACACTAAAATTCCTTCTTAAACCCCAACTGTAATCGCCGCGGCTCTAAACAATAAGAACTCCACGTGCTGTAATAAGTCGCTTGCGCAAAACTGGTAATTTGTCGCGCATCAAATAAATTGACCAGGCGCAGATAAATTTTAGTTTTATTTTTTATCCAGGAATAGCGCCATTCCACATTTAGCAAATGGGCCAATTCTGTCTCTTTCCCCAAATTAAAAATCAGATATTTAACATCCATGCCTAACTTAGGATTTATCTGCCAATAATGATTAAAATTTAAACGCAGCTGATCATTGACCAAACGAATAGTTTTGATCGCATTGTGCTCCCATAAACCCGATAAGGTTAAGGCATGCTGACTATAAGTAAATACTAATTCCGGTTCTAATCTCATATAATTGCTGCGAAAATTTGCACCAACTCCATTGATAATCTGGTCACTCTGCGTGAAATTAAATGACCCGTATAATTTAACCTGAACTATGGGCAACGGTGTTAATTCTAAGGCACCAATCATTAGCACAGAATTACTTTCATTTTCTCGCTGCCATATCGTTGAAGAAATCCCGGCAGGGTCAAAAAAATTATTACTGAGCAGCTGTGAAGATTGGTGCTGATAGGTGATGTTCGTATAATAATGAAAATTTTTTTCGGGCTTAATTCCTCTCCAGTTTATTCCATAATTATAACCGCGTATTTCGTTGGGTACAGCACTCTGCGATTTGATGTGGCGACTGCTTTCAATGATATATCCATCGTAATATAAATCCCCGTAGGTAAATATATTTTGTACATACTCTGCCTGGATACTAAAAATATTTTCATTTTTTAATTCCCAGCCCATACTCAACACCGGTTGATAATTCAGGTATTCTTTATCAAATCGTCTGAATTCCAACTCGTCTTTTACGGAAATAAAATCCAACGAAACCGGCCAATCCAAGGACCACCTAAATTTTTCTAACGAGTAAATAAAAGATTGATTTAACCTTAACGACTCCCGGCGGCTAAAATATTGGTTTTGAAACTTATCATCAATCAATTGCCCACCCTTCAAGGCTTGCGAGGTTATCCGGCGATGCGTAAACTGAGGTATGACCTCCGTTGTACTGCTGAATTTATTTTTTTTATAATGAAATCCGCTGCTGAGTTTGGCTTCCAGCGTTTGCGTATGCGCTATTTGCTCCAATTGCGAAAAAAAAGTCGAACCACTGTTTGGAATTAATACAAATGCATCCAGCATATCCAGATTATAATCCTGATTCTGATAATTTATGTCAGCTTGTATGGCCAGAGCTTTTTTATTTTTCCGGTTGATGATCATACTGAATTTATTTTTTACCTCCAGGGTATTTTTTACCAGCGCTTCGTGGGTCAGTTGCTCATTGACCAGATTGTTCGCTACGGATTGATGATGTTTCGCCGTAATTTCCGCATGGACCAAGGAATAACTTTTGGGGCTGTTAAATTCCAGGATACTCCGGCCATGCCACTCCTCTGGCTCGGAAGAAAAAACACGTCCTTCGATAAATTCCGATGAACTGCTGCCCAAAAAATATTGACTGACAGAATTGCCCTTTTGTTTCAGCAGATCACTCAGGCCGTAAGCTTGTAATTTCAGATGAGTATACTCGCCGAGTTTTTTGAGTAAGTCACCACCCAAGGTAAGTTCTTTATTGGTGCGTGCTATGGACCGGTAAGGTAACTGCTGCGGTAAATAGGGTTTTTTTAAATCCATTAATTCCGGATCATAGGTGGGATTAATGATGGTGTAATGGCTCACATAATCCGCCGTAAATCGTTCTCCAAGATTATTAAATGAACCGCTGGCATGAAATTGCTGGTTTTTGGTAAACCCAAACAAATGTGTCGCAGCCATCCCGCTTAATGGTAGGGCTAATTCTCCCTGAGCTGAACCGGTTAAAGCCAGGTTGGATTTGAGTTTTAAATTGATGGCGGCATTGTCCGGTCGGCTGATAGAGTCCAGGGCCCGGATGGGCTGATGGCGTTCAATAATTTCGATGTCCCGGATGTGGTGCAATCCAAGATTGCGGGTGATGATGTTATAACGTCCTTCCAACAGATCCAGCCCTTCGACATAAAATTTATTGATATCCAGTCCCTGATAGGTGATGCGTCCATCCGGCAAAACATTTATTCCGGGTAAACGGGTTAGCACTTGTTCGATGGTTTCATCACCTCCCCGTATGTAGTCCGGCACATTAAACACCAGCGTATCGCCTTTGCGCACCACCGGAGGAACTTTAACTACAATCTCCGGCAATTCCTGTGTGCGCGTCTTCAACACCAGATTATAATGAGTTTTATCTGATTCTACTGACCACTCCAGTGCGTCATAGGACAAATGATTAATTGAAAATCTTAAAGAATCCAGCGATCCAATCACATTAAGCTTAAACTTGCCCTCTTCATCCGTAACCGTAAAAGTGATAATCCGGGTGTTTTTTTTGATAATGACATTGGCCTGGGCGATACCCTTTCCTTTGCCATCCACGACAGTTCCCGAAAGTTGCGTCTGTCCGGAAACCACTATTTCCCCGCCCAAGATTAAAATAAATATCCAGCCAAGTCTAAGCAAGTTCCGTTGATATTCACCAATTAATGTCCGTTTACCCATTCTGCTTTAAATTAACCCAACCCGCCAACACGCCAATACGCAAAAGCGCTAACGCGCTAACACGCCAACGCGCTAACACGCCAACTCGCCAACACGCCAACTCGCCAATGTGCCAATACGCCTACGCCAATGTGCCAACACGCCAACTCGCCAACACGCCAATGTGCCAACACGCCAACTCGCCAACATGCCAACTCGCCAATGTGCCAATACGCCATCACGCCACCCCTCACTTCCACTCCAAAAGTAAATCAAACCGTTTTTTGTAGGCATTTTTCATCCGCACCAACATCTCCGGGCTTACCCCGCTGACTCCGGCAGGAAATTTTGGATTTTCTTTCATGTCATGAATTTCCTGGATATATTTTTCCCGGCTTAATAACACTTGTACGCTGGTATTGAGTAAGTCCTTTTTTAGTAATCTTTGTTCAGGGTTTAAGGTTATGCCATATGTTTCAAAGCTGTACATGGCCTCATCATCCACCACTTTTAAGATTAATCCGGGCAAGCCGTTAAAGATGTATGGTCCGTCATTAATGGCGATATGTTCGGCAAACCAGGCGGTGTAATGGCGACCGCCATAGTGGGTCGTAGCTTTATGACATGGCACACCATGTATGGTATCCGTGCCATCCAGCATCGTCCACTCTAGGGTTAGCGGTTGTTCCATATACTTATAAAATCCGGCCTGTGGTAAGATGATTTTCGCTGATTGTTCATTAAAATTTTTGATAACTCTTAAATTGGATTCAAACTTAGGAATATTCGGCCCCACCACCTTTTGATAAAAGTCGAAATTTTCAGGTGTAACTAACCCATACTTTTGTTCATGATCATAAACTATTGAATCAAACCGGTATAAGTTAAGGTTGTAAAAATAGGAAGAGTGACCCTTACGAAACAAAATATAGGATTCAGAAATAGGTGGAGCCTTCGTTGAGGTATCCGTTATATAACTGAACGTGTAAAATATAGTATAGTCAGCAGTGATAATCTGCCCCCATGCGTCATAATAACAATCACATAAAACAAATAAATAAATGATTAATTTTTTAATTGTCGTATTCATAGTCTTCAATTTCAATGCGTCATCACGCCAATTTGCCAATACGCCAACGCGCCAAAGATCAAAAAAAAAAAACTCCAGTCAAGTATTTATAAAAATATTTTATGTTAAAGTTTAAAACGTCCTTTTTTTCGTTTACATTAAACGCATACTTCTATTGATCTGAAAACAACAACCAAAGATGCTCCATCTGCCTATGAACATGAACAGACCCGACCTGAAGTCGGCAATATTCTACATCATTTTGTATTCAGGCTATGCCGAATTATTTCGGGCCTCTGCATCGTTTATCCATTCTTAGGTTAAACTGGAAGCATCAAAAAAATAGCTCATTAATATCAATACCTCACTTCCAAAAATAACCCTAATAAACCAATCATCATGAAATTTAATCTCAACTTTTACCACCCCCTAAAACCTGAAACCGTTGAACTGGGAGTATTTCCCTCTGATCAAATTATTAATCAATTTGAAAAGATAGCCTGGAATGATTATCTGCAAGAAGTACATGCGGCGAAAATAGATGACATCTATCATTACCCTTCTTTGGAAATTGTGCATAAGGAAAGTAAAAAAGCACTGGTTATTTCCGTGGTCGGAGATCCTGGAGATTATGATTTTAATATTTCCTTCAAACGCCCTAAAATAAAAAAATCCTTATGGGGACTAAATAACCAAATAAATGAAAATTATCTGACCACCATCAATGCACAAACCAACCAGGATGTTTTGAAATGTATTCAAGCCTTCTTAAGCCATGATGAGGACTACTTAGAAAAAAAGGTTGGAATTTGATCTACCAATACGCCAATACGCTAACACGCCAAAGTGCCATAAACGCCAATACGCTAATACGCCAATATGCCAACACGCTAAACACGCCAATGCGCCAATGCGCCAAAGTGCTAAGACGCCAATACGCTAACACGCCAATGCGCCCTCACGCTAACGCGCTAACGCGCCATCACCGTCTGAAATGTATATTCTCCGGAACCCACTTTCAAGACCCAATAACCGTCAACATTATTTATGGATAAATACTCCGCTTGCTGACTAGTGATGGGTTTTCCGCCTTCCGAAATCGTACTTTGCTGACTGGCCGGCACCCAGATATGTGCAGTGGTGTTAGAAGGAATGGAAACATGCAGGGTAAATTGATCACCATTAATTTCCCATTCGCTACGGATTAACCCATGTATAGAACGGAAACTTCCTTTGGCCCAGGTTAAGTCTCCCGCCGGTTGCGGTTTAATCATGATTTCTTTAAATCCCGGGGCAGCGGCATTGATCCCTAACAGCGACCGGTAAAACCATTCGTCAATAGAGCCGAACATGGGATGGTTTTGGGACGGTGCATTGTCAGGGTAACGCCAGGTTTCCCATAACGTGGTAGCTCCTTGATCAAGCATGTGTCCCCAGCCGGGAAAATCGCGCTGGTTGGCTATCCGATAGGCTATTTCTGTCTGTTCATTTTCACGCAACACATCGAACATAAATTTTACTCCAAAAATACCGGCAGAAACATGATGTTGATGACGCGTAAATTCCCCCATCAATTGCTCCATCGTTTTTTCTTTTTCAG
>JAYRWN010000021.1:0-12942 GCA_041917975.1 Saprospiraceae bacterium
AATATTTACCATGCCCGAATTTTTAGAAAAACGGTTTTCGCCAACCTCACGGTGGGTGTTATCCATCATTTCTCTGGTGGCTTACGTCCTCACTAAAGTGGCGGTAGGAATTTTCGCCGGTGGAATCGTTTTTGGCGTTTTGCTCCCGGAATTAAATTTCATGGGATTAAACAGTTTTTGGGTAGGTTCCATTCTGGTCATCGTACTCACCGGTATTTATACCATTTTAGGCGGTTTAAGAGCTGTAGCCTACACAGAAGCCATCCAGACGATAGTCCTAATCCTGGGATCCCTGCTTGTAACTTTGTATGGTCTTAGTGCTTTGGGCGGGTGGCAGGAACTCAAAAATATTGCCGGATCCGAAATGTTCAATCTATGGAAACCTATCGTTCCGGCCGGGATAGAAGGTACCTGGGCTCCGGTGAAAGAAACCGGGCGTATGGCCTGGTATTTTAACAGTAATTACCCCTGGTTGAGTATGCTATTCTGTGCTCCGATCATCGGTTTATGGTATTGGTGTACGGATCAATACATCGTCCAACGCATGCTCGGAGCTTCTAACCTGACAGAAGCCCGTCGGGGTACGATTGCCGCGGCATTTTTTAAGTTGTTGCCTGTATTCATATTTATCATCCCCGGCATTATTTGTTATGCTCTGGCCGTCAGTGGAAAAATACCTGCCGTGTCTAACGAACTGCTGGATGCCGAAGGCAAATTAGTGCCAGCACAAGCTCAACAAGCATTTCCTCTTCTGGTGGCAAATATCCTACCAGCAGGAATTCGCGGCATGGTGGTCGCCGGATTATTAGCTGCATTGATGAGTTCACTGGCCGGTGTATTTAATGCCTCCTCCACCCTCTTTACCATGGACCTATACACCAAATTCAAACCGCATACTTCAGAAAAACAATTGGTGCGGATAGGTCGCCTGGCTACAGCGTTCATGGTTTTGATTGGTTTATTTTGGATTCCGGTCATCCAAGGCAGCCGCGGTCTGTATGATTATCTGCAAAGTGTACAAGGCTACTTGGCTCCTCCCATCTTCGTAGTTTTTTTCTTTGGGATACTAAATAAACGAATCAACAGCCAGGGTGCTATAGCCACTTTGGTGGTTGGATTCTTGCTGGGTTTATTCCGGCTGGTGATTGATACGCCGGTGGCTTTGACCCCTGGATTTTCCTACGCCGAGGGATCCTTCCTCTGGATTATTAATAACATCTTCTTCCAATATTACAGTGTCCTCATTCTGATCGTCTGTGCGCTAGTCATTATAGCGGTTAGTTATGCCACGGCACCACCGTCTATGTCTCAAATAGCCGGACTCACCACCGCTACGGTCACCGCCGAACAAAAAGCTGAAGTAAAATCCAGTTATACGCGCGGAGATGTCATCGCCTCCGGCATCGTGTTAATTCTGATCGTGTTAGCCTATCTTTATTTTAACGGGTAAATAGCTTTGTAAAAAAAATCAGGATTTAAATAAATTATCCAGTTCGGATCCTTCCTCGGGTTTGAGTTTTTTGAACTGCAAAAAAGCGTCAAATGATTTAGTGTGATTTTTAAGAGATAAATAAGCTAATGAGAGATTAAACCATGCATCGCTAAACTGAGCGTCAATCACCAATGCAACTTCATAATGGATAATGGCCAAATCATAATTACTAGCATCAAAATAGACGTTGGCCAGGTTATAATGTGACTCTACATGACGAGGGTTCAAACTCAAGGCCTTAGTCAGGGCACCAATGGATTTGGCAGTGTCTCCGCGGCTGGCATAAAGAACTCCTAAGTTACACAAAGCATCAGCTGTGGCCGACGCTTGGTCTATCGCCTCCAGGTAGCGGCTTTCGGCTTTGGGGTCCCCTTTTTCATCCAGCATCAAAGCTTCTTCAAAAGGAGACAGATGGGGTGTAATCCGCCTAAGTCTAAGTCGTCCAACTTTTTCATCCGGATGTAGAAACAAATTCAATTGTCCTTGCGACTCTAAAAGGGCATTTTTAGAAGTCAGAGCTTTCCGGTATCCCAGTTTGCGATCCGGTAAATCTTTTGGCAAATAAGAAACTATCTTGGCCATGATGGCAAATATACACTTAATAGACTGATACTTGTATTATAAATTTTTATTATTTGTTTTGGTGTTTCGTAAAGGATAACCTGGTCTTTACCGCATGCATTGATCAATTAGTTATATTATTTATATATATCTCACCTATTCTCTGGCTAAACAAATACCAGTATATTTGCCGCCGTTATGGAGCGTATACGCAATTTTTGTGTCATTGCACACATTGATCATGGAAAAAGTACATTATCAGACCGTCTTCTGGAAATGACCTCCACCATCCCTGTTCGGGATATGCAGGCCCAGGCCCTGGATGATATGGACTTGGAACGGGAACGGGGTATAACTATCAAGAGCCACGCTATCCAGCTGTATTATGAGCACAAGGACGGAAAAGTATACACACTTAACTTGATCGATACTCCTGGCCATGTGGATTTTTCTTATGAAGTATCCCGCTCAATTGCTGCCTGTGAGGGTGCACTGCTCTTGGTCGATGCCTCCCAGGGTATCCAGGCTCAAACCATTTCCAATCTTTACCTGGCGATCTCCCACGATCTGGAGATCATACCCATCCTCAACAAGATTGACATGGAAAATGCCATGATTGATGAAGTTTCTGAACAAATCATTCAGATCATCGGCTGTAAAAAAGAAGAAATCATCCTGGCTAGTGGTAAAACGGGGCAAGGCGTGGATAATATTCTGGATGCCATCATTGACAGGATTCCGGCACCTAAAGGTGATTCACAAGCCCCTCTCCAGGCGCTCATTTTTGACTCGGTTTTCAACTCGTACCGCGGTATTGAGGTCTATTTTCGCATTTATAACGGCACCATACGCACTGGGGACAAAGTGCGCTTTCTTAACACCGGTAAGATATACAATGCAGATGAAATCGGCGTATTACGGTTTAAACAGGAACCACGTCCGGAGTTGCGGGCAGGGGATGTGGGCTACATTATCACCGGAATCAAAGAAAGTAAAGAAATAAAAGTCGGGGATACCATTACTCATGTTGCTAACCCCTGCCTGGAGGCTGTGAAAGGATTTGAGGATGTCAAACCGATGGTTTTCGCCGGGATTTTTCCATTGGATAATGATGACTTTGAGGACCTTAGGGAAAGCCTGGAGAAATTGCAATTAAATGATGCATCTTTAGTTTTTGAGCCGGAAACTTCGGCTGCTTTAGGTTTTGGATTCCGGTGCGGATTTCTGGGAATGCTGCACCTTGAAATCGTGCAAGAGCGTTTGTTCAGAGAATTTGACCAGGATGTGATTACTACCGTACCAAACGTATCTTATGAAGCCTTTACGACCAAAGGGGAGCGACTCACCATTCATACCCCTTCGGATATACCGGATCCCTCTCTTCTGGATCATGTAGAGGAACCTTATATTGAGGCTCAAATCATCACCAAACCGGAATACATCGGGGCCATCATGACTCTATGCCTTGAAAAAAGAGGCACATTGATGAAACAGTTTTACCTCACGATTGACCGGGTGGAATTGACTTTTGAGTTGCCTTTGGCCGAAATAGTATTCGACTTTTATGACCGGCTGAAGTCCATTTCGAGAGGTTATGCCAGCTTTGATTATACTTCTAAAGATTACCGCACATCGGAATTGGTGAAAGTAGATATAAAATTAAACAACGAAAATGTGGATGCACTTTCCGCCTTAGTGCATAAAGATAAAGCTTATGCCTTCGGCCGGAGAATCTGTGAACGACTTAAAGACCTCCTTCCGCGTCAACAATTTGTCATCGCCATTCAGGCTGCCATCGGGGCCAAAATCATTGCCCGGGAGACGATTTCTGCCTTGCGCAAAGATGTTACCGCCAAATGTTATGGTGGGGACATTTCCCGCAAACGCAAATTGTTAGAGAAACAGAAAAAAGGTAAAAAACGTATGCGTCAGATAGGCAATGTTGAAATACCTCAAAAGGCCTTTTTAGAGGTGTTGAAGCTAGCTGATTAATGCTTTTTGTTCCATCAAATTAAAGCATATGGAGTGGATAAATTTAATGAGTGACACCGTCACCAAACCAACCCCTGCCATGTTGAATGCCATGTTTGCAGCCGAGGTAGGCGACGACGTATTTGGAGAAGATCCGAGCGTAAATGCCTTGCAAGACTACGCTGCTCAGCTCTTTGGAAAAGCAGCGGCTCTTTTCTGCCCCTCCGGGACCATGACCAACCAGATCGCTTTAAAGGTACACACCCAGCCATTAGATGAAATTATCTGCGATGTTAATTCCCACATTTATCAATATGAGGTAGGCGGCTTTGCTTTTCATAGTCAGGCAAGCATTCAGCTCCTTCAAGGGACGAATGGAAAAATAACTGCCGAACAAATCGCAGCAGCCATCAAACCGGATCACGATTGGTTAGCTCAAAGTAAGCTGGTGGTCCTGGAAAATTCTTGTAATAAAGGAGGCGGAAGTTATTACACACTGGAAGAAATTGACCCGATAACCCAACTTTGCCGGCAGCGCGGTTTGGCATTACATCTGGATGGAGCACGGCTATTCAATGTTTTGGCAGAGACCGGTGAATCTCCTGAAGAGGTTGGTCATCGTTTTGACAGTATCTCGGTATGCTTATCAAAGGGATTAGGGGCACCTGTAGGCAGCCTCCTCATCGGTACACAACCTTTTATAAAACAAGCACGTCGGGTGCGTAAAGTCATGGGTGGAGGAATGCGCCAAGCCGGTTATCTGGCTGCTGCTGGTTATTACGCCTTAAAAAACCATCTCCACCGTTTAAAAGAAGATCACCAACACGCCCGACTCCTTGGGGAGACATTAGCCGAACTCCCCTGGGTAGAATATGTATCCCCCGTCAGAACAAATATTGTAATCTTTGGAGTGCGTACACCATGGACGGCTCCGGCTTGTATCGAATGGCTAAAAAATCAGGGTATCAAAGCCGTAGTCATGGGGCCTCAATTGATTAGATTTGTTACACACCTGGATATTACCCCGGAAATGATTCAGCATACTTTAAAAATATTGCGTAAGCCGATTACTCCCTAATCGAACAAAAAAAGATTAATCTTCCAGTTTTTTTCTGCGGTTGATCTCATCGCGAATTTTAGCTGCTTTCTCATAATCTTCCTCTCCTAAAACTTCATTGAGCAGCTCTCCTAAATCTTCAATCGTATAATTATCCAAAGTTCCTTTTTCGGCTGAAGGTTTTTCTTTGGTGGCAATCTCCTGGGTTTCTCCTTCCATGACTATCCCTGCAGAATCCATGATAAATTCGTAGGTGTAAATTGGGCAATGAAAACGCACGGCCAAAGCAATGGCATCAGAAGTTCTTGAATCCACCTCAATGATCTCCCCATGGCGTTCACAAATCAGGCGGGCGTAAAAAATACCATCCAGGAGGTTATTCACTACCACTTCTTTCAGATCCACGTCAAATAGCTCCAGAGTGTTTTTAAATAAATCGTGAGTCAATGGGCGATTGGGCGCCATCCGCTCCATCGCAACGGCTATCGCCTGTGCTTCAAACCCTCCAATTACTATAGGTAAACGTCTCACCCCTTCTACTTCTCTTAGTACAACTGCATAATTATGTGACTGGGACACACTATGTGAGATTGCTACAATATCCAGTTCTATTTTTTTCATTTCGGCCATAAGTCCGACTTAATAATCATCTGCAAATATGAGAATTTTTTTAAATCAATAATTCCCATATGTCCTTTATAATCTATAACACCTTTAAAGACAAAGGTGTCTATTTTTTTTGCCGAATTTCGTTCAAGGGACTTATTTATTTTTAAAAGCTCTAATGGCCGCGGTCAACCTTGGCACCACTTCAAAAAGATCTCCGCAAACACCATAATCGGCTGCTTTAAAAAATGGAGCTTCAGGGTCTTTATTAATGACCACAATTACTTTAGAATTGTTCACACCGGCCAGATGTTGTATAGCACCAGAAATGCCCACAGCAATATATAAATTTGGGCGGATTGCCAACCCGGTTTGGCCGACATGTTCATGATGAGGTCGCCAATCCGCATCGGCTACCGGACGAGAGCAGGCGGTCGCCGCACCGAGCGCAGACGCCAGGTCTTCAATAATACCCCATTGCTCCGGGCCTTTCATTCCTCGCCCGGCGGAGACCACCAGCTCTGCTTCCGGCAGAGGAATGTGGCCTTCTTCGGCAATAGCTTGTATTATTTTGGTTCGCGCCTCGGGAAGATCAATTGGCAAGGATTGCACATTTAGGGGTTGTGCGCTTTTGACTAAAGGGATGGCGTTCGGCATTACGGATAAAACACATTTATCCGTGTTTAAAATATATTGGGCTATAGCTTTACCGGCAAAAACATCTTTCGTCACCTCTATTTTACCTTGTTCGACCCCAACTTTTTTCACTCCGCTGACACAAGCTGCTTTAAGACGGACTGCCAATCTACCAGTCAGGCATTTTCCATTAGCGGAATGGGCAAGGATGAGAACACGCCCATTGTGCGTATTAAAAACAGTACTAATAACTTGAGTATAAACCTGTGAATCAAAACTATTTAAAGTCTCCTGATGCACATGCAAAACTTTTTCTGCACCAAATTCGCTCAGAATAGACAGATCTGCACATGCTCCCAGGATTAATGCCTGGCAGGGTTCACCGGTCATCTGGGCAATATTCCGGGCCTGAACCATAGCTTCTAAGCCTGATTTTTTGATCTGCCCCTGATGTGTTTCTATAAATGCCAGTATCATTATATAGTTACTTTAAAGTTAGATTACTTTAGTTTCTTCATGAATAAGTTGCACCAGTCTGGGCATATCCGCTGGGTCGACCATTTTTACGCCCGATTTAGGTGGCGGAAGAGTAAATGCCTTTACTTTCAATGGCTCCCCAACAGAAGGTGGAGCGATAACCTGAAGTGGCTTTGATTTGGCCATCATGATCCCGCGCATATTGGGTATACGTTGCTCGGCCATTCCCTTTGCCGAGCTTACGACCAAGGGTATCCCGACTTGGGTAACTTCAATAGCCCCTTCAACTTCCCGGTGTATGGTCACGGATGAACCGTCCACATCCAATTTATTAGCAAAACCTATAAACGGCCAATCCAGATGCTCGGCAATCATGGCACCTACTTCCGCACTTTGATAATCAATGGATTCTTTGCCGGTAAAAATAAGATCATACGATTTGTCTTTAGCATAAACAGCAATGGCCTCTGCTACATAAGCTGCAGAAAGAGGCACAGCATCAATGCGCACCGCCTCATCAGCTCCGATAGCCAGAGCTTTACGAATATTTGTATCGCTGGAAGCCGGTCCGACGTGGATTACAGTTACTTTTCCTCCAAATTTCTCCTGTAATTCAATTGCCCTAACTAAACTGTACCATTCATCATATGGATTTAGAATGTAACTGACCCCTTCGCTGGCGAATTTTGTATTTCCCTCCGTAAAAGCGATTTTCGCGATGGTATCGGGGGTATTATTCACACAAACTAAAATATTCATGGTTTACCAGAATTTTTTATCACATTTATCGGGATAAAGATAACTAATTTAATGCCGTACCAAGCACCATTTATAAAAGTTAACTTAAAGTCAATTTTTTATTCATTTAACACTTCTATTTATGCCTAACCGCCTTGAAATATTGCAGGATCTACTAAAATCTTCGCCAGAGGATGGTTTTATTCAATTCGCAATTGCCAAAGAGTATGAGAAGCAGAATGACTATTTCATAGCCATTGAATGGCTTTATGAATTGATTAAAAAAGATGAAAATTATGTGGGCGCGTACTACCATTTGGCTAAACTTCTGGAACATGAAGAAAAACATGAAGCTGCACTGACTATTTATGACCAGGGACTGCGGGTAGCTAAAAATCTAGGCGATCAACATGCCTATGCGGAGTTAAAAAATGCCCGCCTTAACCTGGAATTAGGACTATAATTTTCACTGACGGCTCACGCTTCAAAAACACCCTGAAACACCATTTTCACCAGACCACGCAGCCAAACATCTGAAACGACATCACCGTGACGTAAATACGAAACCATGACTTCTCCACCCCGTGCTTTTACGGGCATATGAAGGCGCCCCTGTTGGTTTGTTTCTATCCCCCAAGCAATGGCCGCTGCCACAGCTCCGGTCCCACATGAAAGGGTTAAATCTTCCACACCACGCTCATAGGTGATAATATCCAAAGTACGATCGCCAGCTTTGACAAAATTTACGTTTAATCCTTCCGGTGCAAACTCGGGACTATACCGGATGGCCCGGCCTTCACGAAAAGCTTCCTGGGGTGTCAGCGCATCCTGGAAACGGACAAGATGAGGTGATCCGGTATCAATAACATAATCATTTTTGACTTTAGGTCTAAAAACGGGCGCTGACATCGCAATTTCCACGTCTTGAGAGCCATGAATCGTAGCTGAATGCAAGCCATCAAAAGCCACAAATTCACCGGCCTGATCAAATAACCCTACACTCCGGGCATAGGCTACCGCACAGCGGGACCCATTGCCACACAAACTCCCGGGTCGACCATCCGCATTGAAATAGTGCAATATAAAACTGGCCTTCTTTTCTTCTTTTGATTTTTCCACTACCATCAGTCCATCTGCTCCAATACCAAAGTGCCGGTCACACATGCGCACAATTAATTCTTGATCACTAAGATTCAAGTATTTAGTATGCTGGTGATCAATCAGAATAAAATCATTTCCGGTACCCTGATATTTGGTAAATGGAATCGCCATAATTCTAAATTCAAAACAATAATAAAGGAATGTCCGAACAATAAACTTTGTTTAAGTTAATATTCATTTAAATTTGGATAGCAAACATCTTTCGGAGATCATTTATCGTTTATCTTGAACTTTGGTCTGCTTTTTGGCCGTACGTTCTAATAAAAGCATATCAAAATCCTTCATCAAACTTATTGTAATCCTATGAAAAATAGTTTGTGGACCTTATTTGTGGGAATTTTAGGCGCATTTATCGGTGTAGCTGTTTATACACTCGTGGTACCTCCGAAACAAATCATAGTCCACGAAAATCGCGGAAACCTGGCCAACCTGGCCAGTGAAAAAGACATTTGGCTGAGCGGAGCTCTTCAGCGCAAATTCGTGGCCTCCACCCCTAATGATTTCACCTCTGCAGCTGGTAATGCTTTGCCGGCGGTGGTTTTTATCCGGGCCACCCAAGAGTCAGACATCCGCTTTGGCTTCCCTTCAAAAAATTCTGCTTCCGGGGTGATTATTTCCGAGGATGGGTATATTGTCACCAACAATCACGTTGTAGAAAATTCTTCTAAAATAGAGATCACCCTAAATGATAACCGCCAATATGAAGCTAAATTAATCGGCACTGACCCCTCAACTGATCTGGCCTTGCTAAAAGTGGCTGAGAGCAATCTCCCTTTTATCCGCTTTGGAAATTCTGATTCGCTTAGTATCGGCGAATGGGTCATGGCGGTGGGTAATCCATTTGGGTTACAGTCCACGGTAACAGCCGGGATTATCAGCGCTAAAGGACGTGATATAAAGATTATCGAAAATGAATATCGCATTGAAGCCTTCCTGCAAACCGATGCAGCTGTAAACCCTGGTAACAGCGGCGGCGCTTTGATCAACACCAATGGTGAATTGATCGGTATCAATACCGCTATTATGACTAAATCTGGTCGTTATGAAGGGTTTTCATTCGCCGTTCCTGGCAATCTAGCGCTTAAGATTATCGGAGATCTCAAAGCTTATGGCAAAGTGAAGCGCGGTATTCTGGGGGTAAATATCCGGAATCTGGACATGCAATTGGCCAGGGAAATGAATAAAAACACCTTATCAGACCTGTTGGAAAGTATAAAATTACCAAACTCTGAAGGGGTCTTTGTCCTCTCGGTTCGTCCGGAGAGTGGTGCTGAAAAAAGTGGGATGAAAGATCATGACATCATCCTGGAAGTCAATCAAACTAAAACCGCATCCGTCTCTGACCTCCAGGAAAAAATAGGTCGTTTAAAACCTGGCGACCAGGTAAAAGTGAAACTTTGGCGCAAAGGTCAAGTGGTGGAAACCACAGTCGAACTCAAAGAGTTAAAAACCGGAACTGAAGAAGTGGCCTCGGATGGATTATTTATTCAACCGGAAAGAAATGATGAATGGACCGATGCTGAAATATTAGCGAGTTTGGGATTATCCGTAAGCACACTTTCCGCCGAAGAGACTAAAAGATATAAAACCAGCGGAGTCAGGGTTATCGATATTGACCATGGTTCGTTAGGTTATGAAATGAATATGGCCCGCAATTATGTGATCACCCATGTTAATAAAAAAGCCATAAAATCCGAAGCTGAACTTGCTCAAGCCATTCGAAATGCTGAATCGGAAATAATACTAGAAGGTGTATACGAGAATATAAAAGATAATTACGTCTATAAATTTCATAAAAAACAATTAGGCCTTTATTAGCTTTTGGGAAACAACCCTCTTTTTGTTATAGGGCCAAAGAAGGATTAAGCTTGGTCTTTTAAAGGTTCCGTTACTTCAGTTTTGTTATCTTGGCTCCGCTAAATGCCGACTTGTGGATCTAACCTATAACAAATATGACGATGCAATGCGACTTCTGCTCAGTCGCATGAGGCAAAAATTGGATCTAATTTATTTAGGAGGAGGAAAACAAAAATTGGCTCAGCAACATGACCAGGGGAAGATGACTGCCCGTGAGCGTATCGAGTATTTATGTGATGATGCAGCTGAATTCCTGGAAATTGGTGCTTTTGCCGCTGATGGCATGTATGAAGAATATGGTGGTTGTCCGGCTGCAGGAGTGATCGTTGGATTAGGACGAGTCAGTGGACAACTTTGTGTAATCGTCGCTAATGATGCCACTGTTAAAGCCGGAGCTTGGTTCCCAATGACAGCAAAAAAAAACCTGCGTGCTCAGGAAATAGCATTAGACAATCATCTACCTATTATTTACCTCGTGGACAGTGCCGGGGTTTTTTTACCCCTGCAGGAAGATATTTTTCCTGATAAAGAACATTTCGGTCGCATCTTTCGCAACAACGCCCGACTATCCAGTAACGGCATTTTGCAAGTAGCAGCCATCATGGGCAGTTGTGTGGCTGGCGGAGCCTATCTGCCCATCATGTCCGATGAATCCATCATCGTAGAAGGCACCGGTTCCATCTTTCTTGCCGGACCTTATCTGGTCAAGGCAGCGATTGGTGAAGAAGTAGATAAAGAATTATTAGGTGGTGCACAAACTCAAACGGCCATCAGTGGAATAGTGGACTATAAAGTTAAAAATGATCAAGAAGCGCTTGATAAAATTAAATCCATAATCAGGGATGCTTCCATTCAACCAAAAGGTCTGCTGACCCGGATCAAACCGGAAGCCCCGGCCAAACCAAATGATGAAATCCTGGGCTTAATGCCGGCTGATCCGGCCAAACCATATGATACGGATAAAATTTTGCAATGCCTGGTAGATCAAGGTAAACTGACCTATTACAAACCGGACTATGGGAAGACCATCAGTTGTGCCTATGCCCGGATCGGGGGTTGGTCGGTAGGCCTGGTAGCCAATAATCGCAATGTGGTAAAGTCCGCAGGAGGCGAGACTCAGATAGGTGGGGTCATCTACAGTGACTCCGCGGACAAAGCCGCCCGGTTTATCCTTTTGTGTAATCAAAAGCGGATACCCTTAATATTTCTGCATGACGTAACAGGTTTTATGGTGGGCAAACGCTCTGAACATGGAGGCATCATTAAAGACGGAGCTAAAATGGTGAATGCTGTAGCTAATAGCACGGTGCCTAAGCTATCCATTATTATTGGAAATTCTTTTGGTGCGGGCAACTATGCCATGTGCGGTAAAGCCTATGATCCTCGTTTTATCGTCGCCTGGCCCACCGCCCGCATTGCTGTGATGGGCGGCGAGCAAGCCGCCAAAGTCCTCTTACAAATTCAGGTGACCTCTTTCAAGGCAACAGGAAAAATTCTTTCCCCGGAAGAAGAAACTAAACTACTCCAGGATATTACCCAAAAGTACAATGATCACATGACCCCCTACCATGCTGCCTCACGACTCTGGGTAGATGCTCTCATTGACCCCCGGGAAACCCGTCAGTGGATTATAACCGGTTTAGAGGCCGCCAACCATTCCCCGATTGAGCCATTTAAAGTAGGAGTCATCCAAGTTTAACATCATGCGCTTCATTGTCAAAACTCTTACCGGACTGGAAAATGTGCTTGCAGAAGAAATTCGAGAGCTCGGCTATCCACAAGTAAATGTGTTACCCCGTGGAGTGGAAGTGGAAGCGGATGAAACTTTCATCTATAAAGGTAATTATCATTTGTCCACGGCTTTAAACATCTTAAGCCCGGTACAAGGAGGTCATTTAGACCAAGCGGATGCCTTATATCAAGTATTAAGGCAGGTGCCTTGGGACCAATACATGCATTTAGGTCAGTCTTTTGTATTTAAACCAATCATTTATTCAAAATTATTTCCTAACAGTCACTACGCCATCCTAAGGGCGAAAGATGCCTTAGTGGATTATTTTCGGGATAAAACCGGGCAACGCCCAAATGTTGGGGGACAAGATGCCCATATCCATTTTGTGCTGCGCATTTATGAACATGAATGGGAACTTTTACTAGATAGCTCAGGCCAGCCTTTAAATCAACGTAAATACCGTCGCCAGGCTGGACCAGCCCCAATCAATGAAGTTTTGGCAGCTGGTATTCTTAAAATTGCCGGATACGATGGGAAACGGCCTTTTCTGGACCCTATGTGCGGGTCGGGAACATTTTGCCTGGAGGCAGCTCGCCTGGCTCTAAGAATTCCTCCGCAATCCTTGCGTTCTGATTTCGCTTTCATGTATTGGCC
>JAYRWN010000022.1:0-8206 GCA_041917975.1 Saprospiraceae bacterium
GTTATTATAGATAATACCTGGTGTGGATGAACTGATGTATAGGTCGGGGATATCCCGATCCAATCCAGTATGCAAATCGACCATCCCGTCGATACCAAAAGTTTTTATCAGGGTTCCTCGTTCAGCATCAACGCACATCAAAAAAGAACCAACTGTATAAAACAATCGTCTATCCTGCGCGCCATCAGACCAATACGCCAACCCACGGCTGTTGTTTATCTGAAAGGTCAAAACACCAGCAACCAATGAATCAAAAGGATCGAACACCCAAAGTTCTTGTCCGGTGGCAGCATGAAGGGCTACCACTTTAAGTCTGGCGGTAGTCGCATACAAAACCGAATCTATGATGATGGGATTGCATTGGATTTGCGATTGACCGGCAGTGTCGGCATCACCACTTCTATAGTCCCAAGCGACCACCAAGTTTTTAGCATTGCTGGTATCAATTTGGTTTAAGGAAGAATAGCGGATACCTTCCTTACTTCCACCATGTGCAGACCAGGTGTCATAAACCTTAAGACTGGCCAGATCCTTTTTGCAACTGACCAGGCCTAAAATAAAAAGCCCGAATATTTTCCAATTCACCATGATACTTAAATTTCGACTTAAGATAACATCCATTAAATAAAAACTAAATACTCCGATAAATTTTCAGGAAGAAGGCCGGTCTTTCCATGCTAACTTGATACCTTTAGACCTTAATTCAAAAATATGAAATTAATCAGATTCGGAGCATCGGGCGCAGAAAAACCAGGCGTATTGGATGAACATGACCAAAGAAGAGATCTATCCGCACTGTTCACGGATTGGGATCGGGACTTTTTTAACGATGGTGGGTTAATTAAGCTTAAACAATTGATGCGTGAGGATCATTTTCCACTGGTTAGCCCATCCGAACGTTGGGGTGCACCGGTAGCCCGACCTGGGAAAGTCATTTGTATCGGTCTGAATTATTCCGACCATGCTGCCGAATCAGGTATGCCCATTCCTACTGAACCAATTGTTTTTCAAAAAGCGGCAAACACGGTAGTTGGACCATTTGACCCTGTTTTAATTCCACGCAAAAGCGTTAAGACAGATTGGGAAATAGAATTGGGGGTAATCATTGGAAAGGATGCTCGCTATCTGGATAGCCCGGAGGAAGCCAAAGAATACGTGGGAGGTTATTGCATTTCTCACGACGTCAGTGAACGAGAATTTCAACTGGAACGCGGTGGACAATGGACCAAAGGAAAATCCTGTGATAATTTTAATCCGCTTGGCCCTTGGTTGCTTACTCCCGATGAAATCTCCGATGTACATAACCTGGGAATGAAATTATGGGTTAATGGCCATTTGTATCAAAACGGTTCCACGGCCAAAATGGTCTTCGGGGTTTATTATCTGATCCACTACCTCTCTCAATTTATGACACTGGAAGCTGGGGACCTCATTTCCACCGGCACTCCTCCGGGAGTTGGCCTGGGCCAAAAACCTCCAGTCTATTTAAAACAAGGTGATGTGGTAGAACTGATGATGGACCAATTGGGACATCAAAAGCAAGTGTGCCTCCAGGCCTGAAAGGAACAAGTAATACTGTTTGATTTTTGGAGCCATTAGTTGATTTCCGACATGTAACCGCAGGGCAGGGACAGCACCCTATTCTGTATGACCTGGATTGGGTCATAAACAAACACGAGCATTGGCTGGTCAGTGGGGAGATGAATTCAGGGAAAACCACATTACTTAAGTTAATGGTCGGAAAAGGCAGGATCTGGAATGGACAAATTGCCTTTCCCTTTTTTGTACATGCTGATTTCGCAAATGATCGGTTTAAGGCTATAAAACTGGTCTCTTTTACAGATAGTTCACACCTCTTTCACAATGCCAATGCCGTGCATTATTATCAACAGCGTTATCACGCTACTGAGACCGAGGGGTTACTCACCGTGCAGGAATACTTAGCCACCGGTGGGCTAGACTCAAACGATTCCTGGCATAAGGAACTATTAGACTTCTTCTCGTTAACTGATTTATTACCATTGGAACGCATTAAATTGTCCAGTGGTCAGACCCGCAAAATGCTTTTAGCCCGCTCTCTTTTAGGATCGCCAAAACTGCTGTTATTGGATCAACCCTACATGGGCATGGATACCCGTAGCAGAGCTTCTTTTAATGACCTGTTAGATGCCTTGGTCCAACGATTTGATTTGACGTTAGTTATCGCCGCGGATCATGATCAACTTCCACAATGTATTACCCATAACTTCCATTTGTCCAAGGGCACCGGAGCAGTCAGGCCAATCAGACCATCAAAATTCGTAATAAATAACCTCGAAGTCCCTAAATCACTGAAGGAAGCTTACCGGGCTTTAAGTAAAACACCAGATTATTTTTCCGCCATCCATTTTAAATCCGTGAATATCCATTATGGTAATAACCGAGTTTTGAATGATTTTAATTGGCAGGTGCAAGCTGGAGAAAAATGGGTGGTATTTGGCCCAAATGGAGCGGGTAAATCAACACTTTTAGCACTCGTTTATGGGGACCATCCGCAGGCTTATGCCAATGAAATTTATTTATTCGATCGGCTCCGAGGAAGTGGAGAGAGCATCTGGGATATAAAAAAAAGAACCGGGTTTATTTCACCGGAAGTACATGCTTTTTTCAGAGCAAACCAGACGGCTACCCAACTTATCCTGACCGGTTTGGACGATCGATGGGTGTTCCGTGATCAGTCAGCTCCATATGCTCCTGGTATGATCCATGATTTGTTGGACTATTTTTCAATTACCGAGTATGCTGATCAACCTTTTCATAATCTTTCGACCGGAACTCAAAGATTGTTATTTTTTATCAGAGCCCTAATTAAGGTGCCCAACCTACTTTTGTTGGATGAGCCTTTTCAAGGTCTGGATATTATCAATATGACCAAAGCCAAGGTTCTGCTGGAACATATCCTGGATGAGCGCCATAATCTGGTTTTCATCACTCACTACTCAAATGAAATCCCTTCAATAGTCCAGCATCACCTTAATTTATAAACGCTAAAAATATCCTCTAAATTCTAAGACGTAACCCTCATTTGGACGTAAGGAATTGGTTAATATTGCATCTATGGAGCAACAGGTGTTATGGCGACCGGATGCCAATTTTATCAAAAAATCTAATCTCCAGCGCTACACCTGGTGGCTGGAAGTGACTTACGGCCTGAAATTTAAAGATTATCATGAATTATGGGCCTGGTCTAAAGACAACTTATCCTTATTTTGGAAGTCTATTTGGGACTATTTTGCCATCAAATCCTACTCGGAGTATTCGGAAGTAGTCCAGTATAAGCAAATGCCCGATGTATCCTGGTTTGCCGGAGCCACCTTAAATTATAGTGAACATATTTTTCGTCAGCGCTCACCTCATCGGCCGGCATTGTGTTTTAAATCCGAGCGACATGACTTACAAACCATAAGTTGGGAAGAGTTAGAGTGGCAAGTAAGAGCAGTAGCCACCTACATGAAAAACTGGGGTATTGGCCCGGGAGACCGCGTGGTGGCCTATTTGCCAAATATCCCGCAAACCATCGTTTGTTTTTTGGCGGCCAACTCACTGGGTGCTATTTGGTCGTGTTGTTCACCCGACTTTGGTGTCCCCACGGTCATTGACAGGTTTAGTCAAATCAACCCAAAAATTTTTATTGCGGTCGATGGTTATCAGTATGGGGGAAAAACATTTTCGCGACTTTCTGAGGTAACTTCTATTTTAGAAGCTTTGCCGTCCGTCGAGCAAACTATTTTTATCCCCTACTTAAATCCCGATCAACCGGCCCCGGGGCAGATGTGCCCGTGGTCATCCTTGATAAACAACAGTTATGCCGACCCCCTGCATTTTACTCCCGTGAGCTTTGATCATCCAATCTGGATATTATTTTCTTCGGGTACCACTGGTCAGCCTAAAGCCATCACCCACAGTCATGGAGGTGTGTTACTGGAACATTTAAAGTATTTGACCTTCCATAATGATGTGCATCCAGGTGAAAACTTTTTTTGGTTTTCAACCACGGGATGGATGATGTGGAATTTCCTGGTGGGCAGCTTGTTGGCAGGAAGTTCAGCGGTACTTTATGACGGTAGCCCCGGCTACCCAGATTTAGATGTATTATGGAAACTAGCGGAGGACGTTCCTATTCATCATTTTGGGACCAGCGCCCCGTTTTTAATGGCTTGTATGAAAGCAAACCTGCACCCTGCTGAGCATCATAATCTAAGTGCATTACGCTCCATCGGTTCTACCGCCTCTCCCTTACCAGCGGAAGCATTCTTTTATGTTTATCAACACATCAGCTCCCAGGTTTGGCTTTGTTCTATGAGTGGAGGCACTGATGTGTGTACGGCATTTGTCGGAGGTTGTCCCACCCTTCCCGTTTACCCAGGTCACATTCAATGCCGTGCTTTGGGATGTGACTTGCATGCTTATGATGAGCATGGCAACGAGGTGACTGGAAAACAAGGAGAAATGGTCCTTGAGAAACCCCTTCCGTCCATGCCCATTTATTTCTGGAATGATCCTACGGGACAAAAATACCTGGGCAGTTATTTTGAATTTTATCCAGGGACCTGGTGGCATGGGGACTGGATAACAGTTTACGAGGATGGGTCAGTGACCATAGAGGGTAGGTCTGATGCAACTTTGAATCGAAAAGGGGTGCGTATAGGTACGGCAGAAATCTATGCAGCCTTAAGCGCCCTTCCATCGGTACAGGATGCTTTGATTCTTAATCTGGAACAACAAAATGGGGACGATTACATGCCCCTATTTGTAGTATTAAACCCTGCAGAGCAAGTCTTGAGTGCGGAAATAAAAACCGAGATTTTGCAACACCTGCGCACACAATGTTCACCTCGTCACGTACCGGATGACATCTTTGTCGTTAAGGACATACCTTATACCTTGAGCGGTAAGAAAATGGAAATTCCAATCAAAAAGATTCTGATGGGCAAAGAAGTAAGTAGGATTATTAATAAAGATGCTGTTAAAAACCCCGCTGCATTGGATTTTTTTCTTGGTTTTGCTAAGACCTGGCGTACTTAAGTCCAAGACTGCACACCCAGAAAATCAAAGACCACATTCAGATCAACGGGGTCGTATCCGTTTAGCACTAAACCCGGCACACCATGGTTTGGTTGACCCCAAATCTGAAATGAACTCCAAATGTGCCTGATATACCATATAGGCTCTTTACCCCAGCGTAAATCTTGTTTTTTTCTTTCAAAAAATATTTTTTGCGGAAGGTCGATGAAAATCCGATGCGTATATAAATTATTTAATGCCGGAAAGTAAAATGCGAAAATACCTTCCACAATGACAATATCCGCAGATGTCATGGCCTTGTTAACTACTGCTAACAATTTATCCACATCCAGAGTGGATGGATGCTCCCAATCAATATGATTACGTATTGTTGGTAATTGCTTAGACGGTAAAATGTAGTCATCCTGATCAAGAATAAGTACTTTAGCTTGATTACAATGTAAAGCAATAACCTTGGCCAGCGACGATTTTCCAGCCCTGCTTACACCTCCTATGCCGATACAATTTTGGATCTCGAATTCTTTTTTAAGAGTTATTGTAATGTAATACTAAAATTGTTATCAAATTTGCAACTCCATGGTCTATGGAATGTTGAGTTTGCTAATGAATATAACGAATAAATGTAAATAAACAACTTCATATTGACATCGCTGTTGCTTCAAAAACTAGTTATCAAAATAGGAACAAATGTTCTTTCCCAGGAAGATGGACATTTAGATCACCAAATAATCAGTCATTTGGTTGAGCAAATGGCCACTTTAGCCAAATCGGGCTATAAGGTCATTCTGGTTACCTCAGGAGCAGTAGGCGCCGGCAGGACTATATTGCCATCCCTTCCTGCATTGAATCGCGTGGAAAAACGACAAGTTCAGGCTGCTGTAGGCCAACCTCGGCTGATGCAGTATTACCAACACTATTTTGAACAATACGGCTTACATTGTGCCCAAGTATTGGCCACCAAAGAGGATTTTCGTGACCGGACCCATTATTTGAACATGCGCAGCTGCTTTGAAGCCATGCAGAAAGCCGAAATTATTCCTATCGTCAATGAAAACGACGTGGTTTCCGTAAGTGAATTAATGTTTACCGATAACGACGAACTCGCGGGTTTAGTAGCTACCATGACCGGAGCCGATGCTTTGATGATTTTGTCAAATGTCGATGGGATTTATGATGGTCCACCTGATAACATTAACAGCAAAGTCCTGCATCAGATTTCTGCTGAAGATGATACCATCCAACGTAAAATCAGTCCGGTGAAATCATCATTTGGGCGGGGAGGCATGCTGACCAAGTTCAGGATGGCTCAAAAAACAGCTCGCATGGGTATCCGCACCTATATTGCTAATGGAAAAACTAAAGATATCGTAACCAATATAGTGGCGGGTAAATCCCTTGGCACCTGTGTTCAATCTAACAATCAGCTATCCAATGTAAAAAAGTGGATGGCCTGGACAGGTCAACAGATCCAAGGAAGAGTGTATATAAACGAGGGAGCTGAAACTAAACTGCTCAGAGACCAGTCGGCCACAAGCCTCTTACCTGTGGGTATTACCAAAGTAGAAGGTCCATTCAACAAGGGCGATTTGCTGCAGATCATGAATTCGCAAAATCAAGCCATTGGCGTCGGTCTTGCTCAGTACGACTATGATACTGCCATTAAGTCCCTGGGCCAAACAGGTAAAAAAGCCTTGATACATTATGACTACCTTTATTTGGAAAAATAATCCTTTATGTCAGCCCTTACAGATTTAGAACAATCCATATGGCATGCATTAGCTTCATTAAATGAAGCTGCACGATCCTTATCCCGTCTGACGGATGAAGAGGCTCAAAATATTATTCTAGATCTTGCTGATTTAACTGAGAAAGAAAAAAACTTATTAATTCAACAAAATAACCTTGATCTGGCCCGGATGGATCCTGAAAATCCAAAATACGACCGCCTGAAATTAACTCCAGCCCGCATTGATGCCATTATCAATGACTTAAAAAACGTGGCAAGATTACCCAGTCCTTTACATCGTACCTTAGAACATCGTGAACTACCCACAGGGTTATTCATAACCAAAAAATCAGTGCCATTAGGCGTGGTAGGAATCATATTTGAATCCAGGCCGAATGTTACATTTGATGTGTTCGCTTTAAACTTAAAAGCCGGGAACGCCACGGTACTCAAAGGAAGTCGAGATGCGCATTATTCCAATTTAGCGATAAAACAACTGATCGATCAGGTGCTCAACCGCTATAATTTTCCTGGTATTTGTTATTTAGCGCCCAGCGAACGGGAAGCTCTATTACCCATCCTGAAGGCGGATCGTTACATTAATGTCGTCATTCCCCGAGGCAGCCAGGAACTCATCGATTATGTAAGGAAACATTCGCTAATTCCGGTTATTGAAACCGGCGCGGGTATTGTGCATACTTATTTTGATATTTCCGCGGATGTTCATAAAGGTCAACGGGTCATCGAAAATGCCAAAGCACGACGCGTCAGTGTGTGCAATGCTTTAGATACTTTGCTTATCCATCAAGATCGGCTCGATGTATTACCCTTTCTTTTAAAATCGCTGGGTGAACAACATCATTGTATAATCTATGCCGATGAACCGGCCTTTTTAAGTCTCCAAAACAAATACCCAAACGAACTATTAAAACCAGCTAAACCGGAGGACTATGGACGGGAGTTTTTGTCCATGCAGCTGGCGATAAAAACGGTTAGCGATCTGGACGGCGCCTTAGATCATATCCACCGTTACAGTTCCCGGCATAGTGAAGCCATTCTAGCCGAAGACGAATCCACTATTCAAAAGTTCATTAATAGTGTAGATGCGGCCGTTGTTTACGCCAATACCTCCACGGCTTTTACGGATGGAGCACAATTTGGACTGGGTGCAGAAATCGGCATTAGCACACAAAAATTACACGCCCGCGGTCCCATGGCCCTGCAAGAGCTGACCAGTTATAAATGGGTGGTGCGAAGTGAAGGAGCCGTAAGGACTTAAAGATGAGCTTTCACCTGCCAACATAAATATTATAGGGCGAAGTTGTTTTTGCTCCCAGCTTATTCTAATTTAACTACTTTACCGCGTTTGATTTCTTTTCCTAGTAAAAGTTGATAAAAATTAACTCCGGACGATAA
>JAYRWN010000023.1:0-3879 GCA_041917975.1 Saprospiraceae bacterium
GGAAGCGTAATTATAAGCCTGGGCAAATAAATTCATCAATATGGCAATTTTGATGGCGCCATTGTAAATGCCCGAATCGGTGAGACCCAGATAATGTTTGATCATGATGCGGTCTAGAAACTGGTTGATGAATGCTGCGACTCCTACCAGGATCAAAGGCCAGGCATAAATCATCATTTTTTTCCACAGGGTTCGGTCAAATCGCCAGGGGACTTTAAAATAAGCCGGTATAAGGAGGAGTAATAACACGCCGCTGGCCAAGATATTGGCAATAAAAACATAATCCATGAGCCGGTCGTACCTGAACCACAGGCCGATCCAGCTCCAGCCATAGCGATGTAACCAGGGTAAAATTTCCAGGAAAAATAGAGTTAACAGAATGGATAAAAAAATATTCACGATTTTAAGGACAGCAAACCGTTTGGGGCGGTCGTCCAAACGCAGCTTAGCAAAGGGCATGGCGGCCAGGACATCCAGGACGGTAATCAATACAAAATAAATGACCAGCCGATGGTCTTCCGGTGAGGTGAGTAATGAGGCCAAGGGTTTGGCCATAAAAATTAATAACGGTGCTAAAAGGGTGGTTGTCACCAAGATGGACCAGGAGGCGGTAGTGAAGGCCAGGTCTTTTTGACCTTTTTCACTGCCGAAACGAAAAAAAGCCGTTTCCATCCGGTAGCTAAGCATCACCAGCAAGATGGCGGCAAAACTGTACATGATGCCATGCGCGGCATAGACATCCGCTTGAAATTTGCGGGTCAGATAAGGGGTGATCAGCAAATAGTTAAAAATGCGACCGCCGAGGCTGCTGATGCCATAAATAATGGTGTCACCGGTTATTTTTTTTAAAAAAGACATAACTTAAAACTGGGCAATGTTAGTGAATAAATTGAGAGTAATAGCAGTCTACACATGCTCAGATGTCGAAAAAAGTCTAAATTAGCAGCCCTTTTTTAATCATCAGTACCATATGATAGACGTTAATTTGCTTAAAGAAATCTGTGAAACCCCGGGAGCTCCAGGCTTTGAACACCAAATCCGCCAACTCATCCTCGAACGGATCAAAGATGATGTGGACGAGTGCCAGGTCGATGCGGTTGGTAATATACTGGCCGTGCGCAGAGGCCAGGAAGATAAACGTGTTTTGGTCGCAGCACACATGGATGAAATTAGTTTTATTGTTACTCATATTGATGACGAAGGATTCCTTCGTTTTCATACTCTGGGCGGGTTTGACCCGAAGACTTTAACTGCGCAGCGCGTCATCGTCCATGGGCGGCGTGATCTTATCGGCGTCATGGGCTCGAAACCGATTCACCTCATGTCACCTGAAGAACGCAATAAAGTGCCCCAAACAGGGGATTATTTTATTGATCTAGGCTTGGAAAAAGTAGAGGTGGAAGAATGGGTAAGTATCGGCGACCCGGTCACCCGTGAAAGAACGCTTATAGAAATGGGTGATTGCATAAACTCAAAATCATTGGATAACCGGGTTTCCGTATTTATCCTTATTGAGACCTTAAAGCGGCTAAAAGGAAAAACATTGCCTTATGACCTGCATGCGGTGTTTACCGTACAAGAAGAAGTAGGTTTACGCGGCGCTATGGTGGCCTCGCATCAGATTAATCCCCATTTTGGTCTGGCCCTGGACGTGACTATAGCTTATGATGTTCCGGGAGCCAAACCGCACGAAATGGTTTCAAAATTAGGGAAGGGTGCAGCCATCAAAATTATGGATGCCAGCGTCATTTGCGACCCACGCATGGTGCGTTACCTTAAAAAAATTGCCGGTGACCATCAGATACCCTGGCAACCGGAGATATTAACTGCTGGTGGTACGGATACAGCGGGATTGCAGCGGGCCGGAAAAAATGGATCCATTTCGGGAGCTATTTCCATTCCCTGCCGGCATGTACATCAGGTTATAGAGATGGCTCATAAAAAGGATATCGATGCCTCCATTCGTTTATTGGAAAATGCTTTGTTACATTTACGAGAATTTGCCTGGTCATGGTCTTGATGCAGCGCAAATTATTTAAAACCCCATAGACGATGGAATGGAAAGAAACGAAAAACCAGCTTTCGGCCACGTTCACCTTTGTGGATTTCGCGGAAGCTTTTGGCTTTATGACCGAAGTAGCCTTTCATGCCGAGCGATGTAACCATCATCCAGACTGGAAAAACTCCTGGAATAAAGTAGAGATTGTTCTCACCACGCACGATGCCGGAAATGTGGTTACCGAGAAAGATCATAATCTGGCCGCAATTATTACCAAAGTATATCACAAATACAGCCAAAAGGAATGAAACACCAGGCCAAATTGCCTGAATTTGGCACGACCATCTTTACAGTCATCTCCCGCTATGCCCAGGAGAGAGGTGCCATAAACCTGGCCCAGGGTTTTCCCGATTTTGACTGCTCCCCCGCATTAGTGGAGCTCGCCAGACATTATCTGACCAAAGGTCTTAACCAATATGCGCCCATGCCTGGAGTACCGGTTTTAAGACAAGCCATAGCTCAAAAGATTAAAAAAAATTACGACCGGGCAGTAGATTTTAATCACGAAATAACGATTACCGTAGGCGCAACTGAAGCTATCTCTTCTACTGTCACTACTTTTATCTTCCCAGGGGATGAAGTACTTATCTTCGAGCCGGCTTATGACAGTTATCGGCCGGATATATTGATGAATGGTGGTGTACCGGTAGCCATATCCTTGCGATCACCCGATTATCAGGTGGATTGGAATCAGGTAGAACGAGCTATTACCAACCGGACCAAGATGATCATGATCAATAATCCGCACAACCCTACAGGCCAGGTCTGGGCTGAGCAGGATATGCTACAGCTTCAGGCGTTGGCTGAAAAATATGACCTTTTGGTACTTGCGGATGAAGCATACGAACATCTGGTCTTTAAAGGCCGCGAGCACCAGAGCGTTTTGCGCTATCCGCAATTATTTAAACGGTCCCTGGTGGCGTTTTCATTTGGCAAGACCTACCATATCACCGGGTGGCGGGTAGGTTATATCGTTGCTCCACCTGAGCTGACCCAGGCATTTCGTAAGGTGCATCAGTTTAACGTATTCAGCATTAATACGGCGGTTCAACATGCTTTGGCTGATTTTATGCAGGATGATACGGAGACCAGCCAGTTGGCGGAATTTTTTTACGCTAAATATCAGTTACTGCTGAGTTATCTGTCGCGTTCACGGTTCGCTGCCATCCCCTCTTTTGGAACCTACTTTCTGCTGGCGGATTATTCCTCCATTTCAAGTCTTCCGGACGAAGCTTTTGTATACCACCTGATTGATAATTATGGCCTGGCCACCATTCCCTTGTCCGCATTTTACGCGCAGGGATCTCCGGATCTGTTAATTCGTTTTTGTTTTGGCAAAAAAGACGAAAGTATTCATGCGGCAGGAAGGGTGATTGAGAAATTATAATTAATAATGAATTTTGGAAATTGATGATTCAATCTAGGGAGAGAATTATCAATGCGCATGATCTGAGATATCCGGTGACGATGAATTGATTAAGAAATAGTTTTTTGAAAATAATTCTGTAGCAAAAACAGCCAGGTAAATTTGGTTTACTCTTCCGCCATTGAACCTAAAATACCCATTTCCAACCCCCTCAATTCAGCTAGTCCACGCAGACGTCCGATGGCTGGGTAGCCGGGGTTAAAGGGCTTGTCCAGATCATCAAGGAGTTTATGACCATGGTCGGGGCGCATGGGTATCGGCTTATCCCGCTTTTGTTGTTCGATGCACAGTTCTTTCATCACCGCATACATATCGACGTCGCCTTCCAGATGGGCCGCTTCGTGGAAGTTGCCAAATTCATCCCGTTTGGTGGAGCGCAAATGGATAAAATTAA
>JAYRWN010000024.1:0-10387 GCA_041917975.1 Saprospiraceae bacterium
AACAGCTTACTAATCCTGTATTTATACCTTTATGAGAGATGATGAAGAAATCTACCTGGTGGATGATTTAATCATGCCTGCCGAAGAAGAAAAACCTGTTCAGGCAACTACTTTATCACAGGTCCGTTTTGTTAAAGTCTTGTATTATTGCACCATAATAATGCTGGTTGCCCTGTTATTAGTCTGGCAGTTTGTGCGAAGAAAATAGCACATTTACATACTCGATGTCGTCACTGAATATAACGTTTAGGTCCTTTTAAGGATATTTCAGCAGATATTTCTCCCTTAATCGGGGGAGCGGCGGGGCCGACGGTTATCCGGTACTGATGAGGTTCCAGAACTAACTTATCTTCTTCATTCACCAGGCTGAATTGTTCAGGACGCAAGGCAAAATGAATGGTTTTATGTTCGTTACGGCGGAGAAAAACCCGCTTAAATCCCACCAAAGTGGTCAAAGGGACTGGAACCGACGCATCCAGAATCGTCAGATAAATTTGTACTACCTCTTCACCATCCCGGGGCCCGGTATTTTCTACTTGCACAGCCACGTTTACCTCATCGCCCAGATTTTGTTCTTTTTTGACGATGAGATCACGGTAATTGAATTGCGTATAGGTCAATCCGAATCCAAATGACCACAGTGGACTTCCTCTAAAATAACGGTATGTCCGTCCTTCCATGGCATAATTTTTAAAATCAGGTAAATCCCGTATAGACTTGTAAACCGTAAAGGGCAGTCGCCCGGAGGGAGAGAATTCACCGAATAATAATCCGGTTAAAGCAGGTCCGGTTTTTTCTCCCGGGTAAAAACCCTGCACAATAGCATCGGCCTGTTCATTTGCCCAATTTAAAGCGATGGCACTTCCACTAAAATTAACGAATATTAAAGGTTTACCGGGTTTTTTTAGAGCTTGCAACAATTGCTCCTGGATGGCTGGCAAATTAAGATCGGTGCGGTCGCCATGTGCAAACCCGGGAATATTCAGAGGGCTTTCTTCTCCTTCCAGGTCATCCGGTGAGAGTCCTCCGCAGAAGACGATCACGTCTGCCTTATCGGCTACTTCCAGGGCTTCTTGTGTATAATTACGGCTAATGTTGGACCAGGATAACCGGGCTTGTGGTTCTATGTTATTTTTCCACCACCCGGTATTGAGCAATAAGCGAACTTCCAATAGGTAGGCCTTAGTGCTGGCTAGAATTATTCCTGTTGAAGGAACTTTTTTACCCTCAATAAGTACCTCCACATTATCATCAAATAAATAGGTTCCGGTAACGGAGGGTTTTAAGAAGCCTTGCCAACGAACGGAAAATAAATCTTCCACCTGTTGATTAAGCGGGCTCTTATCCCAAACAAAGTCTATTTGTTCGTCTATCCTGCTAAAAGCCGGAGATCCGTTTAAGGTGTTATTTGTAAAATACTCTGCATGCAAGCCTGGTCTAAGCTCACCCTTTTCATTATGCCACAAACAGGACGTAGGAATTGCAGTAAAATTTGTATAAAGTCCGGGCACCAGCGGGCATCCGTACGCATACATAAGTTTATCGCCGAGCTTTTGGCGCAAAGCCTGAAGGGGCGTGATTGGCATCACTGGATTACCATTATAGTTACCTAACAGGATAGCAAAATTATCGGCATTAGGTCCGATTAAGGCTACTTTGAGGTTAGGCTTCAAAGGCAGAATTCCGTTGTTTTTTAACAAGACCAATGATTTTTGGGCCGCCTCTAACGCCAATTCTTGATGCGCGACAGACCCAACCACTGATAGGGGAATTTGGTTATAAGGCACTTCTCCCGGAGGATCTAATAACCCCAGATGTATTCTGGTAGCAAATAATCTTCGGACCGCCTGGTTAATATCCGCAAGATTTATGATTCCTGCCTGTAACGCTGAATCCAGATTTGCATGCAGGAAATCGCGATAATTTTCACAGTTTAGATCCGTACCACTATTTAAGGCCCATCCCCACGCCCTGGTAGATCCGGAGACCAGATTATGCGCGGTAGAATTAAAGATGTCCGTAATAGCACCACAGTCGGACACTACGTAGCCATTAAAACCAAACTGTTGACGCAGGATTTGAGACAAGAGTAAATTGGAACTGCAGCACGGCTGATCCCTCAATCGGTTATAGGCACACATCACGGATTGGACCTGAGCTTCTTTTACAGCCATTTTAAAAGCCGGCAGGTATGTTTCGTACAAATCGCGATTGTTGACAAAAAAATTGTCGCTGTGTCTGGAATATTCAGGTCCGCTGTGCACGGCATAGTGTTTAACAGTGGCAATGGATTTAAAATATTTTGGATCATTGCCCTGCAAACCGCGCACAAAATTTACCGCCATACGACCGGTCAGATAGGGGTCTTCCCCATAAGTTTCTTGTCCCCGGCCCCAACGGGGATCACGAAAAATATTGATGTTGGGCGACCAAAAAGTAAGCCCGGTATAAATTGATCGGTTGCCATGAGCTACAAAATAGTTATGCTTGGCTCTGCCTTCATCAGAGATGGCGGTACCCACCCGCAGCATCAGGTCTTCATCGAAAGTAGCGGCCAATCCAATGGCTTGGGGAAACACCGTTGCTTTTCCAGCCCTGGCCACACCATGCAAGGCCTCATTCCACCAATTATAGGCCGGAATATTTAAACGGTCAATAGCCGGTGCATCAATAAATAACTGGCTTACTTTTTCTTCCACCGTCAACCTGGATAAAAGATCATTCAACCTGGCTTCTGTCGGTAAAGCAGGGTTTTGAAATGGGTATAAATTTTGGGCCTGAATGGTTGAGGTCACCATCACCAGAATTATCCACCATACGTGCATAGGTCAATTTTTTAAGACACCAGAATATGGATTTATTGGCCACTTTTGAATGGCGCACCTCACTGATCCGTATGATATTGAACAATGCGAACAAAGACTCAAAAAAAAAAGCTCCTACTACATCAGTAAGAGCTCCTTTTTAATATCGAGGTCGAAAGCGGATTCGAACCGCTGTACAAGGTTTTGCAGACCTCTGCCTAGCCACTCGGCCATTCGACCTGATCAGAGTAATGTAAAAATCTTCTTCTCACATTACCATTTTATTTAATGCAATTTTTGTGCCGTTTCTCTTTTTAAACGGATGGCAAATATACAAATTTAAGCAATTTATAGCTGGCTTATCCTTATAATATTGTTAAATAAGCTTTTAAAAAATACTGATTTCACTGATCAGCGGGCATGCTTTGGCTTCCAGGATATTCACTTTGATCTCACTGGCTTGAATACCTCCCAAAGGTAAAATGCGTTTATACCCGATCGTGGTACCTTCGGCTACTTTGTCCCATTGTTCTCCTTTCTTTATAGATACGGTAAAAGCTTTAACCCGCTGGCCGAGAGGGATATGCTCCTGCAGTTGGATGTAATGCAAAGTTTTTTCTGAACCAAGGTCTAATATCAGCTCCCCGGCAACCTGACCATCGTCGGTGGCCCAATAGGTGTTGGGATTCCCATCGTTCACATTACCGGGTCCGTAAACCATATCTTTTCCTCTCCAAGCAGGGGCAGAAACCAAAGCACTTTTAGCTAAGTCCGAACTAAAGGCTTCGTCCAGTAGTTTTCTCCACCCCTTAAGGGCAGCCACATCATTTTCATGCAATAACCCCCGGCGATCCGGAGGAACATTGAGTAGAAGATTGGAGCCCCGACCAACCGAACTCAAAAATATTTCAAATAATTTTTCCGGTGATTTTACGGCCGTGTCTTCTTCTGCATGGTAAAACCATCCCGGCCGGATCGAAACGTCTACTTCCGCCGGCACCCAATTTTGACCATCTTCCGCGCCACGGTTTAAGAGGGCAGTGATGTCAGCCTGACCTGGGTACAGCGTATCTATACTCATCGTACACCAATTGGTTTCGCCGGCAAACCCTTTTTCATTGCCACACCATCGAATGCTCGGTCCGGCATCACTAAAAAAGATGACTTCCGGATTCCATCCACGCACCAGCTCTATGGTTTTAGGCCAGTCATAGTAGGTCCGCCGGTCTACCTGACGGATTTCCCGGGTGCCACCGTAATAACCATCGCCACCGTTGGCCCCATCAAACCACATCTCGAACACCGGTCCATAGTTCGTGAACAATTCTTCTAATTGTTTGCGATAATAATCCACATATGCCGGCTGTCCGTAGTCCGCATAATTGCGGTCCCAGGGCGATAAGTAGACCCCAAACTTTAATCCATATTTTGCACACGAAGCGGCTAACATCTTCACTACATCCCCCTGTCCGTCCAGCCATGGGCTGGATTTGACCGAATGATCCGTATACTGACTTGGCCACAGACAAAATCCATCATGATGTTTGCAGGTGAGGATCACCCCTTTGAAGCCACACTGAGCAAAGGTTTCCGCCCACTGATCGGTGTTTAGGGCGGAGGGGTTAAAAATCACCGGATCTTCATCGCCATACCCCCATTCTTTGCCGGTGAAGGTATTGGTGGTAAAATGCACAAAGGCGTTAAGTTCCATTTGATGCCAGGCCAGCTGCGCCGGTGAAGGTAAAGGGCCGATGGGCTCAGGCGGGAGGGTCTTTTTCTGACAAGCCCAGAAACCGACCACTGTAAACCAAAGTATAAGTATTTTTTTCATACCGGTCAATTTAACATTATTTTAGTTTATCTACTACAAACTAAAGCGGAAGGTATTTTCGTCTAAAGAGAGAAAAGAAAGTATATGAAAAAGTTTTTGCCCTTGTTAATGTGGATGGTTTTAGGGATCCTGTCCTGTGACAAATACGATTTACCGGCGGACCTGACTTTAAAAATGAATGATGATATTACTGTGGATGGCCTGCGCATCCGGTTTTCCGATATTGAAGAATCGCGCTGTGCGGAAGGGGTGACCTGTGTCTGGGCCGGCGAAGCCAAAGTATTCCTAAAATTAAACCTCCAGGACAATGTTATCCTCAAATCTCCAGGCCTTTGTGAAGGTCCGGAAGCCTGCCGGGATACAGCCACTTATAAACATTACCGCATCATCCTGCACGACGTAAATCCTTATCCCAAAATTAATGTGGAAATTAAAAAGGAAGATTACCGTATAAAATTATCTGTTGAACGGAACTAATTAAAGAATTAACGACAAGATATATACCACCAGACCGGCCACCAAACCGTTAAGGCCGGTGCCCAAAGTCTGAAGTTTATAGCCTTGGGTGATCGTCATATTGGACATTTTTACCACCACCCAATATCCGCTGTCGTTAACGTGTGAGGCGACCATAGCCCCGGCACCTATAGCGGTTACCACCAGGGCTTTATCGATCGGGCTGACAAACCCAAAGGACTCCATCATAGAGGCCATAATGGATGCGGTGGTGATCATGGCTACTGTTGAGGATCCCTGGGCCGATTTTATGGCGGCCGCCAGGATAAAGGGTAACCAGATGCCCAATTGTTGGTTCTGAAAAAACGTGCCCAATTCTTCAGCTATACCGGATACCTTGAGCACATTGCCAAAGATGCCCCCGGCCCCGGTGATCAGGATAATATTGGCGGCATCCCGC
Organism: Saprospiraceae bacterium; assembly: GCA_041917975.1. Classification (GTDB taxonomy): domain Bacteria; phylum Bacteroidota; class Bacteroidia; order Chitinophagales; family Saprospiraceae; genus JAYRWN01. The sequence goes on from JAYRWN010000024.1 coordinate 5,552, forward strand.
AGCGCCTGGCCCACCCATCCTTCATCCGACCAATGTGAGGTGGAAAATTTTGCCGGCAACCCAAAAGCTAAAAACATCCCGATAGTGAGCGCCAGCACCGGATGCCCGATGAACAGGATGGACTGAATAAACATGCCGTCGCGTTGCCCTTCCGGAAGCATGAACTCTAATACCGATTTGGCCACAATAAGTAAGAGCGGGATAACTATGGGCAGTGAAGACTTAAACGTAGACGGGGCATTAGCCAGCCTTTCTAAAATAACTTCCTCGGTAAGCTCGGGGTTCGGATCAATATAAATCTTGCTGGCGTAGTATTTAGCAAATAAAATTCCAAAAATGACGCAGGGTATCCCCACACCAATACCCATGACCATGACCAAACCGATGTCCGCTCCTAACATCCCGGCGGTAGCGATAGGTCCCGGAGTAGGGGGTACCAGCACATGTGTAGTCACTAGTCCAATGGATAAAGCCATGGCTGTGCCAGCCAAAGACAAACCGGCCCGTTTGGTTAAACTTTTGTTCAGGGGGCTCATCAACAAAAAAGCGCTGTCAAAAAATACCGGAATCGACAAAATATAACCAATAATAGCCATGGCCGCATAGACCCGCTCACGACCAATCAGATTAAGCACCGATTCGGCCATGCGCATACCACCTCCGGAGTATTCCAAATAAACTCCGATGATCACCCCCAGGATGATGACTAAACCAATTTTCCCGATGGTAACGCCGAATCCGTCATTAAGGGCATCGGCTATTTTGGTCACCGGAAGTCCGGCAAATAAGGCGAATAAAATGCTCACCAACGTCAAGGATAAAAAGGGATGCATTTTAAACTTGGTAGAGCTAATGATGATAAATACGATGCTTAAGACCAGTAAAATGATGAGCCACATATGCCAATAGGATTAATTAATGATTATCTCTGGTTACTTCGGATCCACTTTTGCCAACTAAAAAGTCCAGGTCCACACCCAGGTGGGCCTGCTCTACATGACGGATATACATGCTGACATAACCGCGTTCGGCCATAGGAGCCGGGGCTTGCCAGGCGGCACGCCGCCTGACCAATTCTTCTTCATCTACCAACAATTGCAGCTTACGATTAGGCACATCCAGTTCTATCCAGTCGCCATTCTGTACTAACGCCAATGTGCCTCCGATGGCTGATTCCGGTGATACGTGCAGCACCACCGTTCCATAAGCTGTGCCGCTCATTCGGCCATCCGAGATGCGCACCATATCCATGACCCCTTGTTGGATAAGTTTGGCGGGGAGTTCCAGATTGCCCACTTCCGGCATACCGGGGTAGCCTACCGGACCGACCCCTTTAAGCACCATAATGCTGTTTTTATCAATATCCAGGTCTGGCTGATCAATGATCAGGTGATACTCCTCGAATGTTTCGAATACGACAGCCTTACCTTTGTGAACCAACAGTTGTCCACTGGTTGCCGAAGGCTTAATGACCGCCCCGTTTTCAGCTAAATTTCCATACAATACCGCGATTCCGGCTTCCGGCTTAAGCGGGGCAGATAAGGGATAAATCACGTTGCGATTATAACAAGACGCTTTAACGATATTGTCCCGGATGGTCTTTCCATTGACCGTGAGGGCATCCAGATGCAGGTGAGGCTGCATTTCTTGCATAACGGCAGGTAAGCCTCCGGCATAAAAGAAGTCCTCCATATGGTATTCACCGGATGGTTGGAGATTTACCAACAAAGGAATTTGACTACCCAAACGGTCAAAGTCCTTCAACTCCAAGGGTACACCAATCCGTCGGGCTATCGCCAGAAGATGGATGACCAGATTGGTCGAGCCCCCAACAGCCGCATTCATGACGATGGCATTTTCAAATGCCTCGCGGACCAGGATTTTAGATAAAACCAAGTCTTCTTTCACCATGTCCACGATGCGTCTCCCTGACAAATGGGCGATGACTTTTTTGCGCGCATCGACAGCCGGAATAGCAGCCATACCAGGTAAACATAAGCCCAGGCTTTCTACCATGCAGGCCATGGTAGATGCTGTACCCATAGTCATACAATGACCGGCACTCCGGGCAGCACACACCTCCATATCGTGGAGTTCGTCATCGGTCAAGGTACCGGCTTTTTGCATCTCGCCGATATGCCAGGCAGCCGTGCCCGAACCGATATCTTTTCCACGGAAGCGACCATTAAGCATGGGACCACCGGGGACTACAATGGTGGGCAGGTCCACGCTTGCCGCACCCATAATGGTAGAAGGTGTCGTTTTATCGCATCCGGTGAGTAACACCACACCATCGATGGGGTTAGCACGAATACTTTCCTCCGTGTCCATCGCCGCCAGATTGCGAAATAACATGGTCGTGGGACGCATGATGGTCTCTCCCAACGACGTGATGGGAAACTCCAGGGGATATCCTCCGGCTTCATACACGCCGTTTTTTACCTTCTCTGCCAGGTCGCGTAAATGGGCATTACATGGGGTTAATTCTGACCAGGTATTGCATATACCGATGACCGGCCGGCCATCGAACAGATGATCCGGGGGCCCTTGATTGCGCAGCCAGCTGCGGTGCACAAATCCCATTTTATTTTTACCCCCAAACCAAGACCACGAGCGCCATTTTTTATCTGCCATTTTATTAATTCCATTAGTAGCTCTAAAAATAAAATTAAATCATGGCTGCCAAAGAGAATTTCATCAAGCCAGGCAGAAAAGGATAAAAATAGCCGTTAAAAGCGGCTACAGAAAAGGTTATGAATTATATGGATGAACCATCAGTGTCGTTTAAACACATCCCGGTCATAAAAATAATCCGGGTCTTGGGTTGGTTCTTTTTCGTAGGGATAAACGGTAGGCTCTTCATCCATCTCCAGGTAACCGCGTAATAAATAAGCAATAACAATCCCAACAATTCCTCCAAAAAGGTGACTTTCCCAACTAATACCTTCTTTAACGGGCAATACGCCCCAGATGTAGCCGCTGTACAACAACGTGACTATTAAAGCCAGCACGATGGATTTTATGTTACGACGAAACACGCCGCTCCAAAATACAAAGGACAACAGTCCATACACCAGGCCACTAGCCCCAATGTGGTAAACCTCCCGGGCAAACATCCACACGGCGGCGCCGCTGAGTAAATAGATCAAACCAAAAGCCAGATAAGCCACCTTGCGATAAAAAAAACTGATGATCAGAGTCAGCACAAATAAAGGTATGGTATTAGACAGAAGGTGGGATAAACTACCATGGATGAGCGGTGCCATCAGGATGCCTTTTAACCCTTCTTTATGACCGGGCAATACACCCAAGGCGGATAAGGAACCACCACTGATCATTTGTAAGCCATGAATCAGCCAGATTACCACTAATAAAAAAAGTGGAAAGCGTAAACTCTGTTTAAAGCGATATGAAAACATAGCACTCATCTTCTTGATCCAGAGTTTAAATATCTTTTACTTTTAGAATTCCAACCTATAATTTCGATTAATCCTAGGAATTAGCAGATTTATAACGCCTGCGGACCAACTTAATAAAAGTTTGAGCTTGTTCCTTTTTCTCATCATCTACCCAGTTATGTTTGTGCGCGAGGGGTGATAATAATTGTTGGGCTTGGCTGAATTGATTAAATTGGTTCAACTGCTGCATGATCTGATAAAACACATTAAAATCTCCTCCGAACAACTGATTGCAGATCAAATATTTTTCGTTGAAACCGAGAGCCCGGTTCAAATCACTGATCGGAGCATCACCCAGACGGTCCGATAAATCGTTGGTCTTGGGGGCTTCAAATATTCCGGTCATGCCATTGGCGGAAGTTTTGGTTTCAGCAGGAACCGCAGGAGCGAGTTGTGAGGCTGACGGTTCGGAAAAGGTCGGGGTAGTCGGAACTGCTGTTTTAACAGTGACAGGCGTTGGAGAGATCATTTCTATCGCTTCATGAGCTGGCGGTGTAATCTGCATTTCCTTTATGGGTTCAGGTGCAGGGTGAAGTTTTACAGGTTCCGGCAGGACCTCTTCTACTTTAGGAGCCGGTTCAGCTGGAGTTGGTTTAACCGGGGCCAGGATCACCTGAGGGGTTTTATCCACATGGTTTAATGGAGACGTATGATGTTCGATTGGCTCACTATGAACGGGTACCTCCGCCACCGCCTCATAAAGGGCTTTAAGATAATCCAACATTAAATCACGCTCCAATCTGCTCACCGGACCTTGACCGGCCTTTAGGTTAAGATGCAAATGGTTGATCTTCTCGAGCAACGTATTGATTTGTTTCCAGTCATTCATGTTGTAAAAATACATAGAATTACAATATAGTGTAATATGTTAATAACTTTTACTCTTGATTAACGTACCTAAACCCCTGATAATTTTCTTTATTTGCATGTTTTAATACTTTTTTTCAAAGATGTTCCTGGAGCCACATTTTAAGGGTCAACGCAGCGGATGGATCGAAGTGATCTGTGGTTCAATGTTTTCTGGAAAAACGGAAGAACTGATCCGGCGGCTCAAGCGGGCTCAATTCGCTCGTCAGCAGGTGAAGATCTTTAAACCACTCACCGATACCCGCTACGATGAAGAACAAATTATTTCACACGATGCCAATGCTATCCTTTCCGTACCTATCCCTTCTTCCAATGCGTTATTGCACCTGGATCACGAAGTGAATGTAGTAGGTATTGATGAAGCCCAGTTTTTTGATTTAGATTTAACCGCAGTATGTCAAACCTTAGCCATTCGGGGTGTGCGGGTGATCATCGCCGGATTGGACATGGATTATAAAGGCGTCCCGTTTGGGCCGATGCCACATCTGCTGGCAGTGGCCGAATACATTAC
>JAYRWN010000025.1:0-4617 GCA_041917975.1 Saprospiraceae bacterium
ATTTATTAGTTTTCAAGATAAGCAACATATCGATCATTATTTTTATGTATTATTAGTATGGTTTTATCAATGATGATTTAAAATTCAACTGGACTTTAGGACGGCATGCTTCTTAGAAATGCGCCTCCAATGATTTTTTCTAAAAAAGCCATACAGGAATGTTTTAGACATTCGATAACTGAATTTGACAAAATAATCATAGTCGACCCCAACTTGCCGATAATTGGCTTTTGAAGTTTCTCTATTAAATTCCTCTACGGCCTGGGTAAATGCTGTTGGGCCGGTCATTCTATGTACATCATAAGGATACTTATTCTCCTCAATATTCTTCATAACAATATCCAGTGTTTTTTTTAAAATGGGATGGTTGGCTTCAAAAAATAAGGCAAATTGAATGTAATATTCCTTACTTTTTTCCAACGAGATAATTGCGTTATCCTCCGGCAAAATGAAATCGTCGAGTTTACCTAAGAAGAGGCTGTCAATATCAAGATATATACCACCCAACTTATACAAAATAGCATAACGAAAAAAATCAGCTTTTGCTGCTCCAATAAATAGTTTATCGTATAAATCATAAATATCATTTCCGTATTCTTTTTTAATAAATGCTGCAATACGGCTATCATCATAAAATTGATAGTCGTAATCCGGGTTATTTTTCTTCATTCTATATATGTGCAATTTGGTTATTAAGGGTAGCTTGGCAGTTTTATAAGTCTGATAAATCGTTTTTGGAATACCCATAGTTTTGTTGTTTTGGCTTCTATAATATTTCCTTCTTTCTGAAACTTGGTCAACTATTGCGGAATTAAACTTTAGCTCGTATGCGTTTATTGGTCAAAGTTTGTTAAAATATTGGAGCGATGTATGCTTACTATGCCTTAGCAACACCTGAATGACTAAGGTACTAATCATCTTGGTTGAGAACAAGATACCTTTTATAAAATTTCTGATTATTATAAATATCCAGGTTATTTTTATCCCGCTGTAAACGATAACCGTGGAAACGTTGATCAAAAATATATGTGTTATTTTCATCCCGGCATATGGTTAACCGGGTATAGGTGTTTTTTCTACCTCTGCGTTGAACGAGTATATTTTTCCGGTCAGGAGATAAAACTATTTTATACGAGGTCCATAAAAAGACTTCATTCCCGGACTGAGATATCTTTTTGGGGTGCTTACGCCGGTTAAGAGAATAACTCTGAAACCCATCTGTTCCAATGGTATGCAGCACTTTTTTACGGCTGCCCATGCTCGTGGTGCTGTCCTGGCGATTGATCCAATATTTAATTTTATTGTGCACCATGTAAAAAGAGGTATCCTGATGTTCCTGCAGATGAAACCTGTAAGCAGGTGTTTTTATTTTAGTCCGGTTAACGAAGAACGTGTCTTGTTGCCATTGATAATATACGCCTTTCGTCGTATGCTGGCGCCAGGCATACATGAGATAAAAGTGCTGCGGATTTAAGGCTAAATATTGATCCAGTCGCAAACTTAAATTACCATTAAGATCAAAGAACAAACTATTACCCAGATCAAAGCCGAGCGGGTGATAGGGTAACGGCTCCTCATTTTTTACACTATCCAGGATATTGGAAACTTCTGACTGCCGGATGATATCAAATCGCAAATGATATGGATCATGTGCCGGCTGCAAATTAAATGCATTATACTCAATCGATTTTATTTTCTGGATAGACAGGCGGTCCAGTGTGCCACATCCTGGAATTACGCTTAAAACAAGTAAACCAATGATGGGGAAGTCAAGCAGGGAAAATAATTTGATGGGTAATCGTTCAGTCAATCGTTTATTCTTTAATTATTAATTAAAACGCATAAACTGGATGATAATTCTACCCGTGTACTCAGGAAATATTTATCAATAACTTAAATTTAAATATTTGCTGAAAATAAGGCAAATGATTAACAGATATTTAATGCTGTCAGTTAAGCAAACGACCTAATAGGCAGCCAATTAAAATAGTGTCGTATAAAGTATAAAGTCCCGGAAGAAAGTATAAACTCAAACCCGAACTCATACTTAATTTTTATGAATGTCAAGAAAGATACCAAAAATGCTTAGCCTGAGTTGTAGTCAAATGTCTTTTCCTGTAACTTTATCTCTTTGATTGTCCGGCAGTCTCACTTCGATTTTGCTTTTCGTCCTTTTGTCCCCGCAGTGCGGGATCTCCGCTGCGCTCCGACTTGCACAAAAGGACCAACCTGCCTGCGCCGAAGCGTACTCGGCAGGCAGGAAAGTCAAGACTTTATCCATTTCTTCACGCTCAAAAACATCCAAAAATCCTAAACAAAATAAACTCGCCAATGCATATCTCCTTGATTAAGAACATTTTAATATAAAATATAGATCCCTTTTAGGCTAAGTTAAGGCTCAAACAGTATTTTGTTTTTCACGGATTTTTGAACGTTTTTTAGCTAAAATGGATAAGGTCATAATTGCTTAAAAAAAGTTACTTTTGTATTAACTAATTATAGGTAAAAAATGGTGTTTTCCAATCACTCTGAAAATTAGGTATGATCGCGGATAATCATATTAATTTTCTATCGTATACCGATCATTTTATGCGATTGCAGGCTCAACCGCCATTGCGGATGTTGCAGACAATATTGAATGGCGGCCGGAATATTTTGATGTAGGCTGGGTCCATCCATGGGTTGAATAAAAAAGTGGGCAAAATCCAGGTGAATAAATTCCTGCGGATCCAGACCCGCCTGCGGATAAACCACCTTTATTTCCTGACCACTGGTGACTACGATGTCGGTATGGGCTTTAGGGCTCATACACACCCAATCCACCCCCGCAGGTACTGGCAGGGTGCCATTAGTCTCCACGGCGATGGTAAATCCCTGTTCATGTAAGGCGATTACCAATTCATCATCTAATTGTAACAGGGGTTCACCTCCGGTGCAGACAATGTATTTGTATTGGGGGCCTCCGAGCCACAGTTGATCCACCTGGGCGGCCAGCTCCCGGGCTGAGTACTTGCCGCCATGATCACCATCGGTACCCCAAAAGTCGGTGTCGCAAAACTGACAGATGGCTTTGCTGCGGTCCTCCTCACGTCCGGACCATAAGTTGCAACCCGTAAACCGGCAGAACACGGCCGGGCGACCACTCATGGCTCCTTCACCCTGGAGGGTATAAAATATTTCTTTGACCGCGTAAGACATATGCTGTTACCCGTTTTAGTCAGTTTCAAAAAATAAAGCGGTATTCAGGCAAAATTGTTCAAAAATACGGTCAGTGTGATCCGGTGGTCTCCGCGATATGGTATTCATCGCGGTGGGGCGAACTACGGCCGACCAATTCGGCTAAAAATCCCGTCAGAAAAAGTTGGGTCCCCACCAGTAGGGTGATAATCCCAAAATAAAACAAAGGCCGATCGGCTATGCCGGTAGCATCCCAAAAGATTTTGGATAAACTCAGGTACAAAAGAATCAGAAAGCCGATGGTGATGGAAAAAACGCCCAGGGTGCCAAAAAAATGCATGGGACGCTTTCCGAATTTACCCATAAAAAAGATGGTGAGCAAATCCAAAAATCCATTGAGAAAACGATCCAAACCAAATTTTGAATACCCGTATTTACGTGCCTGGTGTTGAACCTTTTTTTCACCGATGCGCTGGAACCCAGACCATTTGGCCAGCACAGGTACATACCGGTGCATTTCCCCATAAACTTCTACACTTTTTACTACGTCCCGTCGATAAGCTTTCAGTCCGCAGTTGAAGTCGTGCAGGCGGATGCCACTCATCCGTCTGGTGACCCAGTTAAACAATTTAGTGGGGATGGTTTTCGTCAGCGGGTCATACCGTTTGTGTTTCCATCCGGACACCAGCTGGTAACCATCGCTGCGTATCATGTTCACCAGGGCGGGAATTTCATCAGGACTATCCTGTAAATCGGCATCCATGGTGATGACGATGTCACCCTGTGCGGCTTTAAAACCTACATTGAGTGCGGCTGATTTGCCATAGTTGCGTTGGAAACGGATGCCTCTGACTTGCGTGGAGCCGGCAGATAATTTTTTAATGACGTTCCACGATTCATCCGTGCTGCCATCATCGATCAGCAGGATTTCATAACTAAACTGCTGCTGAACCATCACCTGCTGAATCCAACTAACCAGCTCCGGGAGGGATTCCGCTTCATTGAGCAATGGTACGACCACCGATATGTCCATCACGAAAATACGCTTGAGATATCTATGAGTGACAAAACTAATAAATACCTGCTTTGCTAAGTACTTATATAAAATATATTACCTCGTTCGAAATAATCCAGCTACGGTACCGATGGCCGAAGGATTATTTTTTTTGCAGAATGGCGGCTAAAATAAGGTTTAGAATTGCTGCGATAATGCTGCCGAAAAATAACGCAGTCAGGGCCATAAATCCCGGTTTCATAAAAGTACCCATCATGGATTGAGCCTGCTCTATTTGTTCTTCGGACAAGCCGCGATCTTCCATCGCCGTGACTTGCGCCTGAGCGATGGCATCCATAATGTCCGGAGCAATAAAGCTCATAAATATATATGACCATAAGCTGGAAATGACGATCATGACCAGCGTAGTGAAAAAGCCGCAAAGA